>DATILO010000020.1:0-5143 GCA_035476335.1 Binatia bacterium
GTACGGGCTGTTGAAGACTTCGCGCAGGAAGCCGCGCCCGGTGAGATAGACGAGGTGGTTGTCAACGGTGCGCCAATTGATGCCGGTCTCGGTTGCGACTTGGTTGACTGTTTTCTGGCCCGCAGAGAGGTTTGTGAGAATGAGCTGACGCAATTCAGCGTATTTTCTCTTGTTGGGCACAGGATACCTCTTTCCGCAGCTCATCCGCAGCCCGACATATAAAGCTTTCGCTATTTTAGTTAGAACTTACTATCTTTTTGGCTCTTTGATAGAATTATTTTAGTTTGTTGCTAACATCATAATAGTCATATGATAGTTACTGCAAAATACACAATAAAGAACTCATTCAAATGCGTGAATCGTCAGGTCGTCAGAACGCTGGTTGTTCGACTCGTCGCGCTCAGCAACCACATCATACGGATCAATGACGCTCACCAGCGGGAACGTGCCCGGCACAGTATAGGTTGCCGTGTACACCACATCCGCAGATTCTCCGGGCCCGAGCGTCGCAGGCGGCGGAATCCTCAGCAGACCGTACCCGGGCTCGAAGAAGACCTGCAAATCAACCACCGCGGGATAATTCCCTCCATTGCGGATGCGGAACGTGATGTCAAACGCCTTGCCCACGCGCGGCACTTCGTCCAGGATGACATCCGTTACTTTCAAGTCCGAGGCAACACAGCGCCCCTTCTGGCAGCTGTACGCGCAGTTCACCGCGACCAGCTTCACCTTGCCGCGCGGGTCGTTGATGCTCTGCTCGCACGAGAATTCGTGGAGCACGGTCTTGTCCACGCAGCGGTCCTCAACGGCGAGTCCGGTGCGCCAGTCCATGACTTCACCGCGCGTGTAGATGCTTCCGTCATCGGAATCCGTGCAATGGTAGCTCGCCGTCTGCTCGTCGGGAAACGAGGCGATGATGGCGAGCGCGACCACCGCGAGAAGCAACGCAACAACGATGCGCTCGAGCGCCTTGCGGTTCTTCGTGCGTTTCACGCAACCTCGCGGAGCAGGTCCTTCGACGTGATGATGCCCACCGGGCGCTCATCCTCCACGAGCACGATGTCAGAGATTTCGTTGTCGCGGAGAAGCTTGATGATTTGCTGCACCTTGGCGTTCGGCGAGGCCGTGACGACCAGACGCGTCATGACGTTCTGCAGCGGCAGGGAGTCGTAATTCGGGCGATCGCCCGAGTCCTGCCCTGATGCCGACGTGCGGCCGTGCTTGCCCTTCCTGCCGGAAACGGCTCCGCGCGCGCCGCTGAGATGGAAGCGCGCAACGAGGTCGACGAAGGATGCGATGCCCGTGAGCCGCCCTTGCTCGTCGACGAGCGGGATGTGGTCGATGCCCGTCTTGTGGAACAAACCCACTGCCTTGGAGACCGGGTCGGAATCCTGCAGCGTGATGAGCTTCATCGTGCCGAGCTCGCGTGCCGATTGCGTGAACGTGCCCTGCACCGCATCGAGGAGGTCGCGTGCGCCGGCGATGCCGAGCACGTGCTTGTTCTTGTCCACGACCGGAAGGACGTGAAAGTCGGCTGCATGCATGAGCCTCGCGGCTTGTTCCAACACCATATCCTCGGTGAGCGTCGCGGTCTTTGCGACAAAACCCTTCACTTTTGTTTCGGAAGCGTCAATGCGCGAACGAATCAAGGCACGCTTGTTGAGCATGCCGATGAAAATACCTTTGCCATCGACAATGACCGCTTCCGTGTGCTTGCCGCGCCCGAGCTTGCCGAACACGCTCGCGAGCGTGTCGTCTGGCTTTGCCGAGAGATAGTTCGTGCGGAGAATGTCCTTGACTTGCATGAGGTCACCTTCTTTGTTGCATTTCGGAGCGCGGGGCGCTATATAAAAGTTGCCATGGCATTCTCCGACGAACGCACGACAAAACGGCAGGGGAACTCAACGACAGGAGCTCGCGTCGTTGCTGCCCCGGAACTGTTGTCGTCGCCCGTCGTTACGTTTATATAAGCATGAGCTTGACGCACTCGCAATGTCGTTCCACGACACAACCGCGAAAGAGGTGCTGCAGGAGCTCAAGGCGTCCGAGAAAGGACTCTATTCCACGGACGCGAAACTACGGCTTGAGAAGTACGGGCCGAACGCGATTGCGGGAAAAAAAGGACCCAGCGTTCTCGCGCTCTTCCTCGAACAGTTCAACAATCCGGTCGTGTGGGTGTTGCTCGTTGCCTTGGGCGTTGCGTTCTTCCTGAAGGAATACACGGACTTCACCGTCATTCTCGTCCTTGTCATCATCAACGCCATTCTCGGCGTGATTCAGGAATACCGCGCCGAAAAAGCCATTGAAGCGCTCAAGAAGCTCACGGCATTGAAAGCCAAGGCCTTACGCGACGGCAAGGAAACGCTCATCGACGCCGCCGACCTCGTGCCGGGCGACATCATCATGCTCGAAACCGGCGACAGGGTTCCGGCAGACTGCCGCTTGCTCGACATTGTGAATTTCCAAACGCTCGAATCCGCACTGACGGGAGAAAGCACGCCTGTTTCCAAGAAGCTCGAGCCCGTCGCCGCAAAGGCGCAGGTTGCCGACCGAAAATGCATGGCGTTCTCGGGCACGGTCGTCACGGCCGGGAGAGCGAAAGCCGTCGTCGTCGCCACCGGCGGCAAGACCGAGCTCGGCAACATCGCCAAGATGATTGACGAAGCCGAGCCCGAAGACACGCCCCTGCAGAAGAAGCTTGCCGGTTTGAGCGTCTGGATTACCGTGCTGGTCGTCGGCATTGCCATCGTGGTGTTCGTCACCGGGCTCCTCGAAGGCAAGCCCTTCCTCCAATTCCTGCTCGAAGCCGTCGCGCTCGCCGTCGCAGCAATCCCCGAAGGACTGCCCGCCATCGTGACCATCGAGCTCGCACTCGGCGTGCGCATCATGGCCGCGCGGAATGCTCTCATTCGCAAGCTGCCCAGTGCGGAAACGCTCGGCGCGTGCAACGTCATTTGTTCCGACAAGACCGGCACGCTCACGCGCAACGAAATGACGGTGCGCAAAATCTACGTCGACGGCACCGTCATTGACGTTTCGGGTTCAGGATATGCTCCTGAAGGGAAGTTCTCCGACGAAGCAAAGGACCTCGAGCTCCTGCTCACCATCGGCGCACTGAACAACAACAGCCGTGTCGCAGAAACGGGCAACAGTTGGGCGGTGTTCGGCGACCCCACGGAAGGCGCGCTCGTCGTTTCGGCGCGCAAGTTCGGCATCAAAACCGATGCGCTTGCCAAGAAGCTGCCGCGCATCGGCGAAATCGAGTTCACCTCCGAGCGCAAGCGCATGACGACCTTCCACAAGCACGGAACAGTTGTCGCGTACGTCAAGGGCGCGTCCGACCTCATTCTCGAACGCTCCACGCATACGCTCCTGCATGGCAAGAAGGTCGCGCTCACGCCCGAACTGCGAAAGCAAGCCACGGCAGTCATCGAACAATTCGCCAGCGATGCGCTCAGAATCCTCGGATTCGCCTACCGCGAAGCGGGCAAGGACCGCTCCGAAAAAGTCGAGAAGGACCTCATCTTTGTTGGCTTCCAGGCCATGATTGACCCGCCGCGCGACGAAGTGGCGCAGGCCATCAGCGAGTGCAAGACTGCAGGCATCAAGGTCGTCATGATTACGGGAGACCATCCCGCGACGGCGCAGGCCATCGCAAAGGAGCTCGGCATCACCGGAGCCATGATGACCGGTATGGACCTCGAGAAAGTGGCTGACTTGAATTCACACGTCGACAACATCGGCATCTACGCGCGCGTGAACCCTGAACACAAAATGAAGATTGTTGATGCGCTCCAGAAACGCGGTTACGTCGTCGCGATGACCGGCGACGGCGTCAACGACGCCCCTGCCTTGAAGAAAGCCGACATCGGAATCGCGATGGGGATTGCGGGAACGGATGTGGCGAAGGAAGCGTCCGCAATGGTGCTTGCCGACGACAACTTCGCATCCATCGTTTCTGCCGTGCGCGAAGGAAGGAGAATCTTCGACAACATCAGGAAATTCATTCTTTATTTGCTCTCGAGCAACGTGGGCGAGGTGCTCATCATTTTCGGCGCGCTCATCCTCGGCATGCCGCTTCCCTTGCTGCCGGTGCATTTGCTGTGGATTAATCTCGTCACGGATGGCCTGCCGGCGCTCGCGCTCGGCATTTTGCCGCCAGAGAAAGACACGATGGAACGCCCGCCGAAGAGCACGAAGGAAGGCATCATGACGCGGCGGAACAGCATCGAACTCTGGACCATCGGGCTCGTGATGGCAGGCACGGCGCTGTACATCTTCACGCAGTACCCGAACGACCTCATCCGCGGACAAACCGTTGTGTTCATGGCCGTCATCATGCAGGAAATGTTCAACGTGCTCAACTACCAAAGCGACCATTCGGCGTTGGTGAGCAAGGGCTCGAAGTGGGTCTGGCTCGCGATTGCGTCATCGATTGCGCTCTCGCTCATCGTCGTGTACACGCCTGCGCTTGACGTCATCTTCGACTCCGTGCCCTTGAACGGGCACGACTGGCTGCTCGTGATGGGCGCCGGGCTCGCGGTCTTCTTCACCGGAGAACTGCTCAAAATCATCTATCCGCGGCACAAGAACTGATTTTCTCACTCGCGGATAGTATACAATCCTTTTATACGCTCTTGGGATTGATGCGCACATGAGCCAGATGAAGCGCTATCGTACGCTTTCCGCGCCTCGCGATGCTGAATGCTGCCCCGCGCCCGTCTCGCCGCGTCCCCTGCTCGTCCTTGCTGAAGCTTGCCGCGCGTTCGTGTCGTTGCACCGTGCCTGCTCCGTTCCCAAGCCGTTTTGTCGTAGCGTTGCAACGACCTTGCGCTGGACTTCAGCCGGCCTTCACTCACGCGCATTCAGGCAAGCTTCAGCCAACAGGTGCCTCTAATGGACGCCAAAGCAAAAAATTGTTGCGAAGTCTCCTGGGAAGTGTGCAACAAGGTGGGAGGCATCTTCACGGTCGTGAGCTCCAAGGCCTCGAAGATGGTCGAGCACTATCACGACAACTTCTTCGCGATTGGGCCGTTCTTCCCGCAAAAGGCGTTCGGCAACTTCGAGGAAAAGGTTCCGCCGGACCGGTTGCGGATGGTCTTCGAAAACCTCAAGCAGGAAGGCATCGAATGCCATTACGGCA
>DATILO010000021.1:0-15475 GCA_035476335.1 Binatia bacterium
AGCTTCCTTCTGAATTCTGATTTTGCAATCATGTTTGCCACAGAAGGAAGTGATTGTTTATAAATTAAGAACCTTGACAAAAGTCTCGCCTTCTCAGACCGTTGAGACTAAATAACACTACGAAAAGTAAAATCAATATAAAAAAGTAAAACTTACAATTCCGCGCTCGTCATAATCGTGACGCGACTGTCAGCAGGCTTGACCTTCGTGTCCATACCGATGAGGTATTTCACGTTGGCCTTCTCCGCGGCCTGTACGACCGTGCTGTCCACGCTTTCGTCCAGAACGACTGCGTAGACGCCTGACGTCAAGCTCGAGAGCGTGCTCGGCAATTCCGCGAGCGGAACCTTTCCAAGCACTCCGAGTTTCTCGTCAAGCAGGCATGCGCCGCGCGTTCCGATCAGGTCGGTCAAGACTTCCTCGAACTTTTCCTTTTCGGAAGCGCTCAAGGGTTTCTTGCCGACGGGAGCAGTTACAGGACGCATTGCTGCTCCGACAGGAGCAGGTCGCATCGCGGGCATCGACTCGCGCCGAGGCGGCATTGACGCAGATGCAGTGCGTCCGCGGTCTTGCGGGCGCAATGACTGAATCATCGGCTTGCGGATGCTTTCCGACGTGTTCATCGCCGCGAGTTCCAGCTTGGCCTGTTCTGCCGTGATGCGGCTTCGCAATGCCTTGTGGATTTCCTTCTTCGCAAGCTCCTCGACTTCCTTGCCGTCAGGCGCTTTCGTGACGAAGTCGACTTCCGCGACTGCGAGGACTTCCTTCAAAATCAGGTTGCCTCCGCGGTCGCCGTCGACGAAGACAACGATGTCCTTCTTCTGCGACAGCTCGCTGATGGTGGGCGGCACTTGCGTGCCGTTCATCGCGATGACGTTCTTGAAGCCGTGCTTCAAAAGGTTGACGACGTCGGCGCGGCCTTCGACTACGATGACTTCGTCAGCATCCTCAATGCCCGGACCTGCGGGCAGTCGGTCACGACCGTACTCCACGACTTCCTGGACACGGACGGAGTTGATGACTTCTTCCGTGATTTCCTGGCTGTCAGGAGCGCCGGAGTCCATCATATTGCGCAGCAATTCCTTTGCGCGCTCCAGGACGAACTGCCGCTTGCTGATTCGGACGTCCTCGATGTTCGTGACGCGGACTTTCGCGTTGCACGGGCCGATGCGCTGGATGATTTCAAGCGCAGCGGCGATGACGGCAGTTTCTGCCTTGTCCAAAGAACTGGGAATGATGATGGCGCCGGAGCTCTTGCCCCCGCGCGCGTCAAGATTCACTTCGATGCGGCCGATTCTGCCTGAGCGCTGCAATTCGCGCAGCTCAAGTTCCTCGCCCAGAAGCCCTTCGGTCTGCCCGAAAATGGCCCCGATGACGTCGGGCCGGTCGACGATGCCATCGATTTCGATGGTTGAATGAACGATATACTTCGATGATACTGGACTAATCTTCCCCATGGTATTTCCTCCCTGAAGAACGAGCTGGCTATCTCACACACAAACTGAGTGATGTGGTGAACGTGATGACCAAGCCCCTTCCTCCTGCCGCTGAGAACCCGCAAATGCCTTGAAAGGCAGGATTGGCTCACTCGAGCCGGGATAATGTGATTTGGTGACGGGTCCGCAAGCGGATATGACGATGTTGGACTATGATGGTGCGGTAAAGCACCTTCATTGGTGCATACGACACTAACTCACACGCTCATTGCACGGAACTACCGTACGCTCGCGTGAGCTCCTTGGTGGTATGCTGTTGGTTGCATGCATGTCCCCCTCAGATGAGAGTTCGATGAACACAACCCTACACGCGACGTATATGCTGAAGTATATAAATGTATGTGTGGACTATGTAAATGAAAGGGAGGGTTTTTAAGGGGTAGAACGCTGATGAGTGACAATGGAAGGTAAGAGCGCCATTGCCCTTAGTTTGGCATTTCTCTTTGCCTCAGTAGGACTCTATCTTTCCCTGCCGCCCACCATTTTGATTCCTGGTGTGTGGAGCACCATCTATCCGCACGTGAATCTTGTTCTTTTCATGATGTTTCTCTTGCCGCTTCTTGCCGTGTTTTTTGGCTATGTGGCACAGAGAAACGGCCAGCAAAAAAGCGCATGGTTTGCAGTTATCGCAGGAGGCATTCTTCTTGTGCTGATGGTCAGACAATATCTTTGGTTCTTTGCCCCGTTGCCTACCTAACCATACCTTTAAAAAGCCCTTCTCCGACAATAAAACCATGGCGCGCATGGCTACGATGCCTCGGGAAGAGTGGAAGACCTTCGGCTCCGTGTTCGACAAGTTCACGGAAAAGCAGGTCCAGAGTCTCATCAGCAAGGGCGTCATTGACGGCTTGGTTGGACCGTTGTCGATGGGCAAGGAAGCCACGGTATTCATCGCGGAGGCAGGCGCAAAACGCGTCATCATCAAGATTTACCGGCTCTCCACGTGCGACTTCAACCGCATGTACAGCTTTATTCGGACTGACCCGCGCTTCCCGAAGCTCAACCGGCAACGAAGAAAAGTCGTGTTTGCCTGGGCGCAGCGCGAATTCCGGAATTTGCTCAAGGCCCGCGAGGCCGGAGTCCGCGTGCCCACTCCCATCACGCACTTGTTCAACGTTCTCGTGATGGAATTGGTCGGCGGTGACGAGCCCGCACAAAAACTGCAAAGCGCACCTCCAAAGCACCCCGAAGAATTCATAAGTGAATTAATCTTGCAAATGAGAAAGCTGTACAAGGCAGGCCTCATCCATGGCGACTTGAGCCCGTTCAACATCCTCAACAACCAGGAAAAGCCCGTGCTCATCGACATGAGCCAATCGACCACGCTCGCGGACCCGAATGCGAAGGAATACCTCGCACGCGACCTCAAGAACATTGTCACATTCGCCAACAAGCTCGACCTGCAGCTTACCGTCGAGGAATTGGAGAAGAAAGTGAAACAATGACCGTTGCACCTTGCAGTTTGGTAGCGTCGCCTATCGGTCGATGCACGAACGACAAAACTGCCGGGGAGCGCAATCCGGCGGGCGCAGGACGGGGGTTGCTTGCAGCAGCAAGCTTGCATTGGGCAAAGCACAATGCATTGCCCCCTTCGGGGTGGACTGCAAGCCCCTGCCGGGATTGCGCGAAATAGTGAAACGCAAAGCTTTAAAATGAAACCTCAAGAACGCCAAGGCATGCCGGAGTTTGCGTACACCTTGCGCATCCCGAAAGACCGCATCGCGGTGCTCATCGGGACGAAAGGTGCGGGCAAGCGCCAGCTCGAAAAGGAGACGCACTGCGAGCTCACGGTCGACTCGGCCGAGGGCGTCGTGAACCTCGAAGGCAAGGATGCGCTCGGACTGTACGTCTGCCGCGAAATCGTCCTGGCCATCGGACGGGGATTCAGTCCCGACATTGCGAAATTCCTCCTCAAGCCGGACTACGGCATCGAGCTGCTCAGCATCCGCGACTTCGCCAAGAACGAGGGTGAAAGCATCCGGCTCAAAGGACGCGTGATTGGCGAGGCAGGCAAGAGCCGGCGCACCGTCGAGGAGCTCACCGGCGTCCACATCACGGTGTACGGCAAGACCATCGGCCTCATCGGCGAGCTCGAAATGCTGCCCATCGCGCGGAAAGCCGTCGAGAGTCTGCTTTCCGGACAGAAACATGCCAGCGTGTACCACTGGCTCGAACAGCGCAGAAAAGAACTCAGGAAACGAGAATTCCTCGGTGAAAACGCATGACCAATCCCATTGCAATCAAGCTTGCAGAGAAGCAGCGTGAAGTTTCGGTCGCCGAATTCTTCGAGCGCAACCGCCACTTGCTCGGCTTCGACAACAAGCGCAAGGCGCTTTTGACGGTCGTGAAGGAAGCCGTTGACAACTCGCTTGACGCCTGCGAGGAAGCACGCATTCTCCCGGAAATCTCGATTGAAATCATCGAAATGGGCCCGGACCGGTTCCGCGTCATCGTTGAAGACAACGGTCCCGGCATCGTCAAGAAGAACATTCCCAACGTGTTCGCACGTTTGCTCTACGGTTCCAAGTTCCACTCCATGAAGCAGTCGCGCGGACAGCAAGGCATTGGTATCTCAGCCGCGGTGCTGTATGCGCAACTCACCACGGGCCGACCTGCGCGCATCAAGTCCCGCATCGACCCGAAACATCCCGCTCACTACTTCGAATTGCACCTGAATACGCAGAAGAACGAGCCCGAAATCGTCAAGGACGAGGAAATCCAGTGGAAGAAGGAGCACGGCACGCGTATTGAACTCGATATCGAAGCGACGTACCAGAAGGGTGACCAGTCCGTTGATGCGTACGTGAAGGGAACAGCAATTGTGAACCCCCACGCGACGTTCATCTACACCACACCGAAAGCAGAACAACTCATTTTCGCACGCGCAATCGACAAGCTGCCGAAGGAACCGCAGGAAATCAAGCCGCACCCGTACGGTGTCGAACTCGGCATGATGCTCAAGATGATTAAGGCGACCGAGAGCCGCACCATGCAGGCGTTCCTGACGAACGAATTCTCCCGTGTCGGTCCTCAAACCGCGAAAGAAATCTGCGAAAAAGCCGGATTCCCGCCCAGCGAGAAACCTATGAATCTGCAGTTGCCGCACGTCGAGAAATTGATGCAGGCAATCAAGGACACCAAAATCATTGCTCCTCCCACGGACTGTATTGTCCCCATCGGTGAGCAACTGCTCGAGAAAGGATTGAAGAAGGAAGTCGCTGCCGAATTCTACACGTCGGTGACCCGCTCGCCGGAAGTCTATCGCGGCATTCCCTTCGTCATTGAAGTCGCGGTCGCGTACGGCGGCCAGCAAACCGGTGATGAAACCATCCGGCTGCTGCGATTCGCGAACCGCGTTCCCCTCCTGTATCAGCAAAGCGCCTGCGCGGCAACCAAGAGCGTCATTCAGACGAACTGGAAGCCATACGGCTTGTCACAAAGCGCGGGCGCATTGCCTGCGGGTCCGTTGACGGTCGCGGTACACCTCGCAAGCGTCTGGCCCCCGTTCACGTCGGAAGCCAAGGAAGCCATCGCGCACTATCCCGAAATCATCAAGGAAATGAAGCTCGCATTGCAGGAAGTCGGCCGGCGTCTGGGCTCGTACGTGAACAAGAAAAAGCGCGTTTCCCTCGAGCGCGAGCGCGTCAACATCTTCGAACGCTACATTCCCGAAGTCGCGGAATCCATCGCGACACTCGCAGGCGTTGCGAAAGGCAAGCTTCAGACGGAACTCGAAAAAATGCTTGAGAAGAACAAGGATTTCATCCAGAGCAACACGGCGAAGGTTGAAGCCATTGAAAACGACGATCCGGAAAGCAAAATCAAGCTCACGTCAAAAGGAGATGACGACGAATGATGGACGCCAAGAAGAAGCTCGTGGAACTCGGCCAGGACCTCGTCAAGGAAGTCGAAAAAGGCAAGCAGCCGGCATTGAACGTCCCGGTTCGCGCGCTGTCAAACGTCCAGTACAACGAGAAGTCGAAGACGCTTGAGCTGGGCAACAAGTCCGCTGAACGATTCTTCTTCAACGTCGGCCACGTCAAGAAGTTCGTGCAGACGCTCGAAGTGGCGAAGCACGCCAAGGCGCTTCTGGATTTGGGCAAGCACGCCTCCCTACGAGACGTGTTCTACATGGCGAAACGCACGATTCCGCACACCAACACCAACATCGTCGACGAGCAGACCGAAAGCGACAAGGCACTCGAAGACCTCGAACTGATTACGGGCTTTTCACGAGAACAACTGCACATCAACGCCAACAAGAACGGCTCGGTTGCCGGCCACGTCGTCATTGAAGACAAGGGCGACACGATTGACTGGTCGAAGCTCGGTTCGGGCGGCTGGTCGGTTCCTTCGAACGTCGAAGAAATCACGTTCAAGAAAGTCAACGCCGACTACATCATCTACATGGAAAAGGCAGCCGTGTGGGAGCGTCTCCATGAGGACAAGTACTGGGACAAGCACCACTGCATCATCATGTCATCGCAAGGACAAACCACGCGAGGAATCCGTCGATTGCTGCAGCGTTTGAACCAGGAGCACAAGTTGCCGGTGTACGTTCTTGCGGACTTCGACCCGTGGGGGTTCTATATCTATTCCGTGTTGAAATTCGGCTCCATCAACCTCGCGCACATTTCGGAATCGCAGGCGATCCCGCAGGCGAAGTTCCTCGGCATCACCGCCGACGACATCGAGAAGTACGGGCTCTCGAAGCATTTCATCAAGTTCAAGGACGTCGACCAGTCGCGATTGAAGCAGATGGCCGACTACGACTGGTTCAAGAACAACAAGGCCTGGCAGCGCCAGTTCAAGCTCATGAAGCAGTACGGCGCCAAGGCAGAAATCCAGGCGTTGAGCGCGCGAGGCATCACGTTCATCTCCGACAAGTATTTGCCGGAGAAGATTAAGACGAAGGATTGGTTGGATTAGTCTTTTCTAAACAGAAATGATGCCGTAATAAATCCTGTGATGTAACCCGTGACGTGCGCAGTAATGTTGGGTGTGCCTGAAGCAGTTGCTTTTGCGCCGAACACGAGTAGATACGGTGACATTATGCATAAGAGCGTAGATATGATGAGTAAAATAATAATTCCAGTTCTATCTTTGCCGGATAATTTATTCAAGGAATTGAAGCCAACAAACACTGCAACAGGTAACATACCAAATACTGCGCTGGCAATGCTTGAGAATCCTCCACTATTCTGGAAACTATGACCTGAAATAAGAAATGATGCAATGGTTGATGCTGCTGTTATGATAGGAGTTGTGATAAACAAAGACAACAAAGCGCTCCTGAATTTCTTGATCTTTCTCGAAAATGTAAAGAGCATGAGTTCATACATCGTTACAATAATGAAATAAAGCACGTTGCCTGAGATATGATTTAGATCAGTATGGACAAATGATGAAGTAATGAGCTCCCACCAGTGCCAGTTTGGCCAGTGAAGTGCTAGCATACCAAACGAGTTTGGAATTAGAAAAATGATTGTTAGAACACAAATAGGGATAACTACTCCTTGGCATGCAATCTCCTGAAATTCTTTCTGTTCTTGCTTTGATAACTGCATACGGCCCTGGGAGGATTTGAACCCCCGACCTCCTGCTTGCTTCGTTTTATTCGTAGAAGGCAGGCACTCTTCCAGGCTGAGTTACAGGGCCATGTTCAAACCGTTAAGAATGCGCTTTATAAATTTATTCAGGCAGGTAAGTTTTTATACCACTCGACGACACGTCACGATTACGCGAAGGTACCGAAGCGGCTAACGGGCTCGCCTGCAGAGCGAGTCTTCCTGGGTTCGAGTCCCAGCCTTCGCTTATTTCTTTTTCTTAGAATGCTTTCTCGGCACTTTGTATTCCCACACGAGCGTCAGCAGCTTGTACACGCACACCACCGCGATGATGAGCGCGAGCACGCCGATGAGCACGCGGTCGTTGTGCCTGCCGAAGCCCAGCCCGATTTGGACGAGGTTCTGCGGCGGAACGAACGTGAGAATCGAGCCGACGATGCCGAAGAAGAATGCCGCAACAACGGCCCAGACGCCTGCCTTGGACATTACTTTTCACCCCACAAAAAGTAGGTGAGCAGATAGGGAACCGCAACGACGAGCACGCGCGCGCCAGCGTCAATGAGCGTCACCCGGAACAGGAGCCCGACAATACCGAACGCAACTCCTGCAAGAATGCCCGGCCACCACGAGCGCGGCAACAGGGTCGCGAGATAGACCAGCACGAACAGAATCACGAGCACGAGCAGGGCCGTTCCGAACGTCATGACGGTCGTTGTCTGCTCGTCCAATCCGCCGGTGAGCTTCACGAGCTCCATGAGCCAGCCCCAGTACAAAGGCAACGCAGCGAGCGAGACGAGAACCGCGAACGGCAAGCGTTCCTTGTTCTTCACGATCTGGCTCTGCATGAGCCAGTACGCAATGCCCAACGCAATCGCGTGCACCACGACGTACCAGACGGCCTCATCGAGCGTGAACAATGAGCGATCGAGCGTCGGCGTAGCAACGGTGTAATAGATGTAAAACGCAACCGGCCCAAGAATGGACGTCACGATGCCGGGAGTTCTTCCGCGGCCGACAATGACTGCGATGAGCAGCACCGTCGCGAAAATGACCGTGGCCTTGACCGCGACATAGTGCAAGTGCACGGCGGTGTTCGTCGCGACATGATAGAGCATGTCAAGCGCGTTCATCGCGAGCGTCACGACAATCGCGAAGGCGAGCGATCTCCAGAGATGTTGTTGGTCCATTTATTCCTCAACAACAACCGTGCCCTTCATGCTCGGATGGATGCCGCAGCTGTAAGCGTAGGTGCCTGCCTTGCTGAACGTATGCGTCCACGCATCGCCCTTGAAAAGCTCCGGGCTCTCGGTATCGTCAATCTTGACGGTGTGCGAGGCAGCGTCCTCATTCTTCCACAGAACACTCTGCCCCACCTTGACGGTAATCGTGGCGGGGCTGAACTTGAAATTGTTGATGCTGACGACCTGGTCTGCCTGCGTTCCTGCAGATTGCTGGGTCGTGGTGGCCGAACAGGCAACCAAAAGAACTGCGAGCGCGAACAACGGGATGTATTTCATAGCAGTACCTCCACGCTCTTTTTAGCACGTTCCGTTATTATAAGCTTATTGGTGCACCAGAAGAGATATAAAGAGAACGCTGCACGAACGCACCATGCCCCGCATTCTCATTCAGAAGGAAAAGAAGGAATACGTGCCCGAACTCGAGCGCGATGTCACCATCGTCAAAAGCCATCAGTATTTTGTTGAGGATGCAACGAAACCATTCAGCACCCAGCACGGCACCGTTTCCGTGAAGGACCTGAAGGCGAAAGACGGCTCCGTCATCAAGACCTCGCAAGGCAAGGAATTCATCATCTTCACGCCATCGTTCATCGACGTGTGGAGACGATTGCGCAAGCAGGCACAAACCATCATTCCCAAGGACATCGGGCTCATTATTGCCGAAACAGGAATCGACAAGAACTCGGTTGTCGTTGACGGCGGTGCCGGTTCCGGAGCGCTGGCGTGCTACCTCGGGCATCTCGTGAAGAAAGTCACCACGTACGAGATTCGCGAGGACTTCCTGCAGACCATCAAGGACACCATCAAGCATCTTGGGCTCAAGAACGTCACGCTCAAGCACGGCGACCTGGCGAAAGCGACCGAGAAAAATGCAGACTTGTTCACGATTGATTTGCCCGACGCAACGGCCGCGTTGCCTGCTGCAGTAAAGTCAGTTCGCGTTGGCGGCTTCATCGTTGCGTACTGCACGCAAGTCTCGCAAGTCATTGCCTTTTCGGTTGCGGCACGCAAGAACGAGCATCTGCAATTCATTCGCACTTCTGAACTGATTGACCGCACGTGGATTGTTGACGAACAACGCTCACGGCCGGACAACAAAGGCATCGGGCACACGGCGTTCCTCACGTTCGTGCGGAGAATTCGATGAAAATCGGGCTGCTCGGCTGCGTGCACGGTTCCGTGCCAGCCGCGCGCAAGGCCCTCTCGAAATTCAAGCGTGCTTCTGTCGATGCCGTTGTCGTTCATGGCGATTTGGGAGACACGTTCAAGGAAATTCAAGGCATTGTCCGCACGCTGTCGCGCTCCGACGTTCCGTGCATCGTGATGCCCGGCAGCCACGAGCCCGCGCGTGCCTACAAGAAAGCAATCGCACACGCAAAAGTGAACGATGGTCTCCGGCAGACGCAATGGTTGGTCAAGGACGGCCTGGTGCAGCTCATTCCCGGATCCGATTCCATCTCCAAGAGCGGCGAATTCATGCTCGCGTGGAACAAGAAGGAAGTCAAGCGCCGCACGCAGTATCTCAACCAATTCTGGAAAGGCAAGCGGTATCATCCCATCTTCGCGCGGTTGCGCATGCACCATCCGAAGCAGACGCTGGTCATTGGCCACGTTCCTCCACGGTTCACGCAGCCGCACGCCATCGATGTCGCGCATTTCGGGCGCGCGACGAAGGACTTCACGCTTCGCAACGCAGGAACGCTCGGCGCAAAGCACGTCGCGGGCAGCATTTACGTGCTCAAGAACGCCCGGAAGCTCGTCAAGCGCGGTGCGCCCGTCAGAATCCTGAAGAAAAACGTCGGCAATCCCCATCTTGCAACGCTCTTTCGCGCGCGGAAAGTCCGGTTCTTCGCCTGTGCGCACATTCACGAGGCAGGACATCGCGGCGTGACGCGAAACGGAAGAACCGTCAAGCCCGGACGCTGGACTCCGGAGCTTTTTTATAATTCCGGCTGCGCACGCGATGGCAGCGTCGGCATTATCGAGCTGTCTCACGGAAAAGCACGGTATCGGAACGTCAAACTATGAATCTTCAAGAATGGTGTGCGAAAGTCGAAGACCTCGTTGTCCCGCTGCGCATCCAGTATTGGAACATGCAAGTCGGGCTGCCGTACGATGAGAAGAAAATCGGCGAACTCGAGCAGCAGAACGCGAAATATGCCGAGGAATTTCTCAAGACGTGGAACGAACCTGAAGACCTGGTGGACGACTGCATCGGCTCGGTCGCGAGCGCGAAGACCTACAAACTTTCACTCGAGTTCAACGATTTGCACAGCAAGGCCGTTGTTTCCAAGAAGCATTCGTTCAAGGACAAGCCCGTCACGTGGCAGACATGGAGACAGTTTGCCGCTACCGCTTCCGACAAGGCACGCAAGGACGTCTTCGACGAGTTCGTGACACTCACGAAACCTCTCGCGGAGAACGCGCAGAAGCGCTTTGACGTCATCGTCAAGCTCGCGC
Organism: Binatia bacterium; assembly: GCA_035476335.1. Lineage (GTDB taxonomy): Archaea > Nanobdellota > Nanobdellia > Woesearchaeales > ARS49 > DSQK01. The sequence continues at coordinate 10,765 of DATILO010000021.1, forward strand.
GCGAACACGACACCGACCCGTTGGACAGCTACTGTCGCGGACACCGGATGCCTTTTGCGAAATTGCGCGAGGTCATCGAGGAATTGCGCGACGGCGTCAAGAAAGAATTCGGGAAACAGTTTGCACACTACGCGCAGGAACTCTTCGGGCGCAGTCCCACGTACTTCGACGACTTCTATGTCGTGCGGAACAAGCTCTACGACAAGGTCTCCATGCCGAAGCTCGACCCGATTGCGAGCGTGCAGGCCACGCTCAAGGGCATGGGATTCAACCCCGCAGGCGTGCATGTTGATGCCGAGGATAGGCCGGGCAAATACGCCTCCCCGTTCATGATGGGCATCCACGTTCCGAAAGATATCCGTTTGAGCTACAAGCCCGAGAATCCCTTTAACGACTTGAATTCCGTCTATCATGAATACGGTCACTGCATCCATCATCGGGTGATTGATCCGAAACTGCCGTACTGGACGCGGAACATCATGAGCTCCGGACTCGCGGAAACGTTCTCGATTTTCTTCGACAAGATGCTCGTGAACCCGATCTTCCTGCAAGACTTGGGCTTCACCGACGAGCAAATCGACGATTTGGTGCAGCGCACGCGCTTCCAGGAGTTGTATGGTGCGGCATTTTACTGCGCGAACAGTCTGTTCAAGTTTGATTTTTGGGAAAAGAATGTTGCGGTCGCCGATGCGGCTCCGCTGTATGCAAAACGCGTCAAGCAATGCATGGGTGTCGACATTCCCGGCGAATACTGGCTGTTGCACCACATTTTGCCTGAGAGCCTCGTGACCGTGCCGAGCTACATGCTCGCCGAAATGCAGGTGGCGAATTTGCATGCGCAGTATGCACAGAAGCACGGCGAGCGCTGGTGGACATCGAAAGAATGCGGCCAAGAACTGCACGCACTGATGCGCCCCGGAAGCGACAGTCCGGCAGCGAACTTCTCGAAGATTTCCGCGAAACAATTAGTGAAAAACCTGACTCACGCGTAGTAATACTTATTTTCCTGCTTTTGCTCTCGGTCAGCAACGCTTCCCGGCTTGTTCAGCCGCGGCCGATAGGATTCTTCATCGCGTCGGAAGGTGAGATCGATACCCTTGAGGAAGATGTTCATGCCTTCCTCCATCCGGAACGGCCCTGCGGCAGCGCCGTGCAGCGCAGGCGTGCCCGTGAAGACGATTAATCGGTCCGAGAGATAGTCCATGAAGAGCAGGTCGTGGTCCACGACGAGGGTGGGCAGGCCGCGCAGCTCGGTAAGTTCCTTGATGGCTTTCGAGACAATCATGCGCTGCTCGACGTCGAGATAGGCAGAAGGCTCATCAAGCAGGTAGAGGTCGGCGTCCTTCGAAAGCGTTGCCGCAATCGCGACGCGCTGCAATTCCCCGCCGGACAAGTGGTTGAGCTGTTTCGTGAGCAACGGCTTCAGGTCAAGAGGCGTGATGAGCTGCGCTTCATAGCGCTTGAGCGCGTTTTCCAAAACAACCATCACGAGCTCGGTGGAATCGGAATCAAGGTACTGCGGCTTGTACGCGACCGTGATTTTCTCGTCAATTTCTCCCGCGTCGGGCTTGTGGACGTGGGCGAGCATCTTGGCAAACGTCGTCTTGCCGATGCCGTTCTCGCCGAGGATGCCGACCACTTCGTTCTTGCGCACGAAACCCTCTTTCGCTTCAAGCCGGAACTTGTCCAGTTGTTTTCTCACGCCTTTCCACGACGTCACGATGGGTTCCTTGCTTTCTTTTGCGGGCGGGCGTGCGAAGAACTTGATGGCGTACTCGCGGAAACGCATGTTTTCGTCCTTCAGCGTGCCGGTGAGGTAGGCGTTGATTCCTGTGCGTGTTGCTTTCGGCTGTGACACGATGCCGTACGCGCCTTCCTTGCCGTACATGATGTGAATCAAGTCGGTCATGGCGTCGAGCATGATGAGGTCGTGTTCGACCACGAGTACTGCCGTGTCCGGCGTTGCGAGCGTGCGGATGAAGTTCGCAACTCGCAGGCGTTGCTTGATGTCAAGATAGGATGTGGGTTCGTCGAAAATGTAGAGGTTCGCTTTCTTCAAAACAGCGGCAGCGATGGCGACGCGCTGCAGTTCTCCACCTGAGAGTTTTGAGACATCGTTGCTGAGGATTTCCTGCAAGTCGAGCAAGGTGACAATCTTGTCCAGCTCCTTTTTTTCATCAACTTTGGTGAGCAGGTCTTTGACCGTTCCTTTTGCCGCTTTCGCAATGAGCTCGACCTGTTGCGGTTTGTAGGAAACTTTGACGTTGCCGTCCTTGATTTGCTCGAAAAACCGTTGCGCTTCCGAGCCCTTGAAGAACTTGATGACTTCGCTGAATGCGGCTTCCTTGTCCGTGCCGAGGTTCGGTTTCAAGAGTCCGGCGAGAATCTTGATGGCCGTTGATTTGCCAATGCCGTTCTGTCCCAGAATGCCCACGACCTTGCCGAACGACGGCGTGGGAAGACTGTACAGCTTGAACCCGTTGATGCCGTACTGGTGAATCGGCGTCTTGCACAGGTCTTCCGGCAGGTTTGTGATGTAGAAGACATCGAACGGGCACTTGACCACACAGATTTGGCAGCCGACGCACAGGTACGGGTCGACTTTCACTTTGGTGGTCGGGTCCTTCGTGATGCAGTCCTTGCCCTCTCGGTTAACGGGGCACACCCTAATGCAGAGATAGTTCCCGCAACCCTGCGGATTGCAGCGTTCCTTCCGGACAACAGCGATGCGCGGCATACCTCTTTTTCGTCGCGGAGGATTTATAAATGTATGCCGTGCAAATTCAGCCATGAAATGCGCGATTTGTTCGGCGACCGTGGGCGAGACGTTCCTCAAGAAGCCGATTGGAGCGTACGTGAAAGATGCAAAAGGGAAAAGGCACCTCGTCTGTTTCTCGTGCCAGAAGAAGTTCCTGACGAAGGAACAGTTGATTGCGCAGTTGAAGTAGTCGTTAACCGTTCTCAAGCAGTTTTGTAGCGTCGTCTTCGTAAGAATCAATGACGCACGAACGACAAAACTGCCGGGGACGCGAGGCAACGATGGATGAGCAAAGCTTTAAAAAGCAACTCCTGAGAACAGCAGGCTATTGCCTCCGTAGCTTAGTAGCCATAGCGGCGGTTTCGTAAACCGCAGGTCGAGGGTGCAACTCCCTCCGGAGGCTTCAATTTCTTCGTCTGCGCCAGAACTGCTTTTTCTTGCCGTAGAATTCCTTTGTGTGCGCCACTTTCGGTTCGATAATCTTTTCGAATGCAGGCAACGGCTCCACGCGGATTGGGCGGTGCAAGCTCTGCGCGATGCCGCGGAAGTCGCGTGCGGCTTCAGGCGTCACGAACGTGATGGCTTCACCTGATGCGCCCGCGCGCGCCGTGCGTCCGATGCGGTGCACGTAGTCGTCAGGCGCCTGCGGCAAGTCGTAATTGTACACGTGAGAGATGTTGTTGATGTGCAGTCCTCGCGAAGCAACGTCGGTGGCAACGAGAATGCCGCTGCCGTGGTGGTGCAATGCGTTAATCGCGTTCGTGCGCTTGTTCTGCGCCAATCCGCCGTGAATCGCGGTGGCTTCAATCTTTTGCGCGCGCAACTTCTTCGCGAGCTTGTCGCAGCCGTGCCGTGTCTTCGCGAACACGATGGCGATGCCTGACGTCTGGTGTTTCAGCAGATGCACGAGCAACGAAAGCTTGTCCGCGAACGGCACGTTGTACGCGCGTTCCTTCAATAACGACGTGTCGACGTGCGTCTTTGCCTGTACGGCGACGGGATTGTTCATGTAGCGCTGCACGAGCCCGCGCAGTTTCGGCGAAAGCGTCGCGCTGAAGAGCAAGGTCTGCCGCTGGCGCGGGATTTGCTTGAGAATCCGTTCCACGTCGTGAATAAAACCCATGTCGAGCATGCGGTCCGCCTCATCGAGAACCAAATATCGGACCGTGTGCAATCGCAATCCGCGCTGCATCAAATCCAAGAGTCGTCCGGGAGTCGCGACAATGATGTCCGCGCTTCGCGTGTCGCGGATTTGCGGCCCCAAGCCAACGCCGCCGGACACGGGAACGATTCTGAGATGGATATATTTTGAGAATCCGCGCAATGCATCGCTCACCTGCACGCACAATTCGCGCGTGGGCGTCAAAATCAATGCCTGGACGCCATTTCCCTGCTTGATGTGGCTGATGATGGGAAGACCAAACGCGGCAGTCTTGCCCGAACCGGTTTCGGAATGGCCCATGATGTCCTTGCCTGACATGATCAACGGCAGGGCTTGTGCCTGGATTTCGGTCGGCTTCGTATAGCCCAACTCGTGGATTGCCTTCAGGATGGGCGGGGACAGATGAAATGCGCTAAACGGCATAGGTGACTCCACTTCTTCGAACTCTATTTCTCAGTATGCAATTCTCCCGTCGGGTGGGTTATAAATGTTCGTATTTGACCGGAATATTTACAAATCCAAGGGATAGACGTGCCTTGTGCCAAAATTCACGCTCGCGACCACCAAAAAGAACGAACTCATCGACATCACGGAAAGAGTCCGGCATTATGTCAATACGGCGGATGTCGAGGACGGCATTGCCTTGGTCTACACGCTGCACACGAGCGCGGCCATTGTTGTTCTCGAGCACTGGGACCCGAGCATCGTGGACGACTTTCTCACGAACATGAACAAACTCGTGCCCGAAGGCGTGTGGAAGCACGACAAGGTGGACGGCAACGGAGCCGCTC
>DATILO010000022.1:0-6767 GCA_035476335.1 Binatia bacterium
CGGCGCTCCCTTTCGCGATGCCCGCAAGCACCTGTTCCACGAGATTGAGCTCTTTCGCCGTGCGTTCCTGGCGCAACGCCTCCTGGAGTTCCGGCCGGCGCAGCGCTTCGGTGATGCCGCTCTCGTCCGCGCTCGAAACCGTGGCGAGCACGATTTTTTTCTTGAGCGATTCGTCCTTGAGCACCTTGAGCAATTCCTCTTTCCAGAACGCCGGGCTTGCGAGGATGATTTTCTCGACGGAAAAACGCTCGGCGTACGTCTTCAGTTGCGTGACGATTTCCTCGAAAAAATTCTTGGCGCTCTTGGTCTCCATGCGCTTGCGCTGCACGTCGCCGTGGAGCGTGAGGAGCATTTCGTGCCCGGCCTTCGTGAGCCGCGCGAACACGGCGTCCTCGCGGTCGAACGCGCACAGGATGATGCTCGGCGGCTTTGCTTCCGCGGCTTCTTTCAGTCGCTGGAGCTGGAATGAAAGCCAGCGCTTCTTCACGAGCGTGACGGACGTTCCCGGTTCGATGGAGAAGGTGTGATAGCTCCCGCGCGCGACGTCTTCGGGGCCTTCGAGAATCTTGCCGGAAACGCGGAGCTCGCCGTTCGGGTCGAAATCGACTTTTTCCGTTGTGAGCTTGAGGAAGACGGTCTTCTTGATGACCTCGCTCTTGCGCTCGCCTTCGAGCTTGATTTTGCGCACGGTCTTGCCGCTGACTTCATCCTGGGCGTCCAGCACCTGGCTCAGCGTCCACAAGTCGTCCACGGATTCCGGAAGAACGGAGACCGTGCCCGTTTTCATGTCCTGTTTGAGGATTTTCATAGGGAATTCCCTCGAGAGAGCCTACCCAAACATTTATATATACTTCGGTAAACAGTTCGAACACGAAAAATAGGTGAACAAATGCGGTCAAAGCGTGGTGCAACCCCTCCGAGCGGTACGGCTGCCGGAAGCGTCATCGGCCTGATGACCCTGCTCCTCGTTTTCTACATCATCTTCATCCCGCCCGAAGAACGCCACGACTTGCTCTACGGCGACAACACGAGCTCGAGCGCGGCCAACACGACCGCGAACGCGAAAATCCTGCTGCTCGCGAACATCGGCAAGCTGGATTACCAGGCCGAATCCAAGTTCGAGCACTCCGTCCCGAACGTCTACCTCGTGGAAACGAAGAACGCGCAGGCGCTCGAGAAGTTCAATCCGTTCGTCGTGCAGAACGGCTGGTTCGTCGACCAGAAACGCACGCTCACGTTCACCGTCGCGCAGCCCGACCTCGCGAGCAACATCAAGCTCGTCTTCGACGCTCCCACGCGCCAGGGCATTCTCACCATCACGCTCAACGGTCGCGTCGTGTTTGAAGGAAAACCTGACGCGATTAACGTGGCGCCCATTGACCTGAAGCCCGAACAGCTGCGCGGCGACAACACGCTCGAGTTTTCCGTTTCAGGCGTCGGACTTGCATTCTGGCGCGTGAACGAGTATGAAATCACGAACGCGCAAGTCATCGCCGACATCACCGATACCGCAAAGCAGGAAAGCGCAAACATCATCACGCTCGAGCCGACAGAAGCACGCAACCTGCAGCGCGCAACGCTCACGTTCTTCCCCATCTGCACCCAGGGACAGGTGGGCGCACTCGAAGTCCTGCTGAACAACCAGCGCGTCTCGAACAGCGTGCCCGACTGCGAGACCGTCAACCGCGTCGAGCTCGACCCGAATGACCTGAACACCGGGAAGAACACGCTCCTCTTCAAGATAACGGAAGGCAACTACCGCATCGAGCAAATCAAGCTCAAGACCGAACTCAAGGAAGGCGCGAGCTTCATCGACTACTTCGAACTCAACAGCACCGCATTCCGGGATGTGCAGGACAAACGCAAGAAGCTCCTGCTCCACATCGATTTCGTTGACGATGACAAGGAAAAGAAGGCCGAAATCAACGTCAACGGCAAGCGCGACTATCTCGAACAGCGCGGACCCTCCTACGAGCGCGATATCGGCAGCTTCGCGGTCGAGAACAACAACTATGTGGAAGTTGTTCCGAAATCCGATTTGAACATCGTGAAGCTCGAGGTCAGGCTCGAGTGAGATGGCGGAAACGCACTCCTATTGGGAGAATCAGCGCGGCGAAACGATAGTCGGTTCTGCGGATGTCCTGTTCTGGATCACCGTCATCATTCACGTGCTTGATGCCGTGTTCGGACGCCTTTCGAAGGGCGGCGTCACCATTCCCGGAGGCACGGGATTCTTCCTGCTCGCCTATGCTGCCATCGCCATCTACGCGTCGTGGGGCGTGTTTAAGGATGAGATGACCGAGCACCGCCTCGCGCGGCTCGGCAAGTACCTCATCATCTCCGCAATTGCGTACTTCCTGCCGGTATTGGTGAACGGCGTGCTCGCGCGCGGTGTCGGGCAGACCACGCTCTACGTCATCGGCTCAACACTCATCTTTGCACCCACCTGGATTGTCTATCTGGGGCTGTTCGAACGCGACCATCTCGGCAAGGGGAGTCGGGGTTTTCTCGTCCTGTACGAACTCATTTGGATCGCCGCACTGTTCCTCCTCATCCTTCCCTACGCAAAGACCGCCACCGTCACGGTTGCCGGCGAAAGTGGAGCGCCTGCGCAAATCAGCGTCCAGGAAGCGTTCCTCAACGTCTATGAAAAGACGCTCTTGAACTACCAGAAACTGACCGGCACGGTCGTGAATACCACCCAATCACAAATCGGCTACGCAACCGGTGATGCGTTCACGGCGCGCGTCGATAGGAATGCGAAAGAGAAACTCGGCGTCAAAATGGATTCCCTGCAGATGACACAACCCATCTTCGGGGTGAATGATCCGGTCGGCGTGTTTACGAAGCTCACGGCGGAAACAATTGACTTGCCTCTCGCCATTGGTGTTGGATGCAATGCCACCGACAGCAAAACAAACCCCGTCAGCCCGCGCTCGGTATCTCCGGCGGGAGTTGTTGATGTCGCACAGCAAGAGGTCATCGACATTGATTGCGACTTCAATTCAGGAGCATTCACGCCCGGCACGGGAACCGTGCACATCATGGCAGACTTTTCGACGGCAACGCTCGCCTACCTCAAGACCTACTTCATGACGCGCGACCGGCTTCGCGAGCTGCGCACCGCAAAAATCGACCCGTTCCAGCAGTACGGCATCACCGACCGGAATCCTGCAACGATTTACACGAACGGTCCGGTGAGCGTTGCGATGGGCTTCAGCGCGCCTCCCGTCGGTATCGACACGACCGTCGATGAATTCACCGGAACGCTCGGCATGACCATCAAGAACGTCTGGCAGGGAAAAATCAAGGCACTGCTTGCGGTCTACGTGCTCGTGCCGAAAGGATTCACCGTCACCGAGATTACCGGCACGACGGGCACGTTCAAGCAAACCCACTGCATCGACTTGCAAGAAAAGGATTGGTGCGACGACGCTCTTGCGAACGTCTACGAACTCACGTCACCTGGAGGATTCACGCAGGCAATTGATGCACAGCAGTCCATCACGCTCCGCATGCGTCTCCGCGCAACGGCGGCGGACTACGAACGCATCCTGGGAACGACGCCCATCAGCACGAAATTCTTCAAGGCCGTCGCAGCCTACGTCTACAGCCTCGACCAGGCACGGTCATTCTCGGTCGTGGGCGGCGCCAACAGCAGCGGCAGCACGGCAAGTGAAAAGGTCTTGCTGCTGGGTTCTCCGACGGCTGAAACAACCGGGACAACCGCCAACATCACCTTCGTCACCAACGTCGCCAGTGCAACTGAAGTACAATATTGTGCGGGTTCCAATACCGTCAGCTGCAAGCGACTTATCTCCTCTGCACCCGCGTCATCAACGACGCATTCACATCTCCTCCAAGGACTGCAGCCCAGCACCCTCTATTCGTATGACCTCTACGGCTTCTCGAGCGCCTGCCCGAACAACAAGTGTCCTCTCAGCGTTGCAGGACAATCCGGTTCATTCAACTTCGTGACGGGCTCGCCATGAAACGCTTCCTCCTGCTCGGGCTTTGCCTGCTGTTGGTGGGTTGTGGAATCTATCGCCCGAACACGACCATCACGGAAGTGAACGTCCATACGGGAACAAAAGGCATCACGGCAAAATTCCTCGAGCAGAGTCCTCCGGCAATCACGTACGCGAACACGCCGCTGTCCCTGAGCTACGAGCTTGCCAACGAAGGCGCGTCCGACGTCACCGATGGCGTCGTGAGCATCGGCATCGAGGACGACTTCCTGAAACTCGAAGGAGACCGCATCCGGCTCTTCAAGCTCGACGGCAGGAGCACCGTGAACCCGCAAGGCGAAAGCCAGATTTTCAGCGCGCAGCTTCGTGCCAAGGACCTGCCGCCGCAGACCGAAACGGCAACCACGACCATCGCGCTCAACGTTTGCGACACCTACACAACGGATGCTGAGCTCACGATGTGCGTCGACACGGACGTCTTCAACCGCGTCCGGACCAAGCCCTGCAAATCCGCGGCGGTCAGTCCGGGAAGCCAGGGAGCGCCCGTGGCAGTGAGCAAAATCGAGCCAACCTACACCGCAGACGCGGACCCCTCGCGCATACGAGCGGCATACCTCATCACCATCAGAAACGCCGGAAGCGGTCAGCTGTTTGAAGCAGACAAGAGTCTCGAAGCATGCACGCCCCAGGCATTGGGGAAGAACTCCTGGAATGTTGCGAGCGTGAAAGCATTCCTCGGCGACCAGCAGCTCGACTGCTCCCCGAAGAAGCCCAATTACGGCGGATCAGAAGGATACCTCCAGCTCATCAACGGCGAGGATTTTGTGCGCTGCGAGCTTCCCGGAGGCGTTCCGAAAACCGCGGGCACGTACACGAGCACGATGACCGTCGAGGTCACGTACGGCTACACGTTCACGCTCACGAAGCAAGTGCAGATCAAGCGCCTGACATAAGGTTTATATAACAACTTCCCTGCGAGGCACGCATGAAAAGAGGATTGCTCATCGCACTTCTATTGGTCCTCCTACTCGGCTGCACGCGCGTCGGCTCGCGCGAAGCCATCGAGAATTGGCGCGTGGGCAGCGAGGGCGTCCGCATGCTCATCCTCCCGAACCTGCCGCCGACCCGCATTTACGATGACCAAGACCTGGAAGTCGTTGTGGATTTGGAAAACCGCGGCGCGTACGATGTGGGAAGCGCGGGCGATTCCCTTTATCTCTCCGGATTTGACCAGAACATCATCCTGGGCATCCCCACGACGGGCATTCAAATGCCGCCGATGGAGGGCAAGACCGAATTCGGGCCCGGAGGCATCGGCACCGTGTCATTCAAAGGACAAGTGCGCTCCTTGGGCTTCCGCAACGTGGACAAATACACTCCCCGGCTCCTCGTGACGTCGTGCTACGGCTATAAGACCGTCGCGTCCGATAATGTCTGCATCGACCCCGACCCGTTCACGAGCGCCCGCACGGAAAAAGTCTGCATTCCGACCAATGTCATGAGCGGCAGCCAGGGCGCGCCCGTTTCCGTCGGACCGGTTGAAGTCGAACCCAGCCCCGGACGCACGCGATTCAAGGTCACCATCAACAACGTCGGCGGCGGAGACGTCATCCGTCCCGGAGCGGTGAATTTACAGAAGTGCAGCCCCTATCATCCTGACGGCCTGCAGTACAGCGACGTGGACTACGTCCAGGTCGAGGAAGTGAGCGTTTCGGGCGTCAGCATCCTGCAGTCCTGCAAACCGCTGGACAGCGGGTATCTCCGGCTCACGAACGGGCACGGCGTGATGTACTGCGAACTCGCGAACATTCCCGGCTCATCGGCATATACCACCCCGCTCACGGTCGGCGTCCGCTACGGCTACCGGCAGTCGCTCTCCCGCGACGTGACGATTCTGCGCGTGTCCTGATTGCCCCCGAAAGCTTTAAATAAGTAGCTTCACGCGTTTGCGTCAGCAAAGAGGCCTGATGAAGAAAACATCCATTGCCATTCTCGCACTGTTCTTCCTCGCGGCATGCACGCAAGGTGGCGACCAGGCAGAACTGCAGCAATTCATCGGCGGCACGACCGGATTGGCCGTCACGTTCGAGCCGAACACGCCCCCGAAGGAAGCGTTTGACGGCGGATTCTCGCCCTTTGACGTCGTTGTCCGGCTCGAGAACAAGGGTGAAGAAACAGTCAAGGCCGGCGATACCACCGTGCGGATTACGGGCATCCTCGAGCCCGAGTTCAACCTCAAGTCAGGAGATTTGACGAAGAAGGTCGCGGAAGAGCTTACGTCCCTGCGCAAGGATGCAACGGGCAAGACGCTCCCGGGCAATCCCGTCTTTGTTGAATTCAAGAACTTCAACCACGTCAGCACCATCACCGGCAATGCACTTGATTTCCCGCTCCGGGCAGACGTCTGCTACAAGTACGCGACGCGCGCAAGCACGCTGCTCTGCTCGCGAAGCAGCATCCTCCAGCCGGAACCGAACGGCATCTGCGAAGTCACCGGCGACAAGCCCGTCGCAAACTCCGGCTCGCCCATCCAGGTTGCGAGCGTCAAGCAGGCCGCGCGAAGCGCGAACAGCATCACGTTCTCTTTTGATATCACGCACGTCGGCACCGGCCACATCTACGAGCAGTCAAGCACGTGCGACAAATCCGAGCGGCGCTATGAGGACAACGTGCTCGTGAGCGTTGAAACGAAGGTTCCGGGATTGTCGTGCTCACGGCTCGATAGCACGGGCGAAGGACGCGTTTCCGGCTTCATCAAGATGTTCGGCGGCACGACCACCGTCACGTGCACCCAGACGT
>DATILO010000023.1:0-3505 GCA_035476335.1 Binatia bacterium
CGGAACGCAACAGCACCGACAACGCCGCCTTCGTCATCAACAGCACGCTGTTCCTCGCGAGAAAGCTCAACAGCGTCATCAACGCGACCAACCTGACGAACAGCGTCATCACCCGTTCCAACGTCACGAACAGCACCGTCATCAATTCCAACGTGACCGACAGCGTGCTCACGAACTGCACCATCATCAACAGCACAGTCACGGACACGGTCCTCGACGGCTGCAGCATCATCGGCACGACCTATCCCTTCCGGATCGGCGTGAACATCACCTCCAACGTCACCAACGGCACCACGACACTGCAGGTCTTCCGCACCTACCGGCTCACCATCGGCAACAACGGCACCGTGCCGAGCACGTACAACCTCTCCTTCGTGAACCTTGACAACGCGAGCAGCGTCACGCTCAATGTCACCAACATCACGCTCGCGGCGAACAGCATCGGCCACGCGCTTCTCTCAGTCACCGACGACGACACGACCGGCAACTACCGCGTGATGGTCACTGCGCTGTTCAACGAGACGCTCAACGCAACGACCGACATCAACACGACGGTCGAACCCGCACCTCTCCCGCCAGGCAACGGCGGCGGTGGCGGGGGATGCTCGAACACGTGCAACGCCATCGGCTTCCTCGGATGCTCGGGATACGCTCAGGTGTTCTGCGCGGACTACGACAACAACGGCTGCCTTGAGAACCAGACGCTCCTGTGCCCCTACGGGCAGTGGTGCCAGTCCGGACTCGGTTGCGTCCCGCGGCCGTGCTTCGAGGAATGGTTCTGCGACGACTGGGGCGGATGCGATGGAGGACACCAGTCGCGCAAGTGCATTGAAGGAAACGCGTGCGGAACCGAGGACGAGAAGCCCGCGCTCGTGCAGGGCTGCGAAACGCCCTCCATCGTTCCGCCAGTTCCGATTGTGGCGCCTCAGGTCTCGTGCGTGCGCACCTCGGCAAGTCTCATCCTGCTCGCGCTCGTGCTTATCATCATCGTGTTCAGCTTCCACCGCAAGTCGCGCACGGCCTGGCTCGGCTCGGGAACGCTCTTCACGGCCATGCTCCTCGCCTGGCTGCTGCTCCATCCGGAAAACTGCACGCATCTCTTCGCAACCATTGCGCTCTATCTCACGGGCGCAACGCTCGGCGTGCTCGCCGCGCTCTTCATCGTTTCCTTCTTCCTCGCACGCCGCTTCAGCGTTGACGGATTCATCGAGCAGCTCAAGCGCGCTGAAGTGCTGCTCCACACCGGCTCCGTGACGGAAGCAGACGTGCTCTTCACGCGGCTCAGGCACCGCTTCAGCCGGATGAAGCTCGACCCGCACGAGCACCGCGCCGTGTATGCGAAGTACTACGCATTGCTGCGCGACTTCGCCGAGCACTACGCACGCTCCGCACGCAAGGTGCGCGACACAGACAGCGCGCGCAAGTTCGACAAGCTCGCCGCGCAGTACGACAAGCTCGTCAAGAGGTATTCACCGTGATTCACGATGACCTAACACAGAAGGAACGGGGGGACAGTAGCAGCAGCGAATTCTATTGTCCCCTCGTTCTTTTTTCTCTGAACACACACGGAGAGCAGTGGCAGATGGAGCTTCCCCGCTTTACTCCCTGCTCTCCTTTTTCTTCTTGCCCAGCGGAACCTTTATAAAGGGGGCATCAGCCCATCGACGTAGCACGATGTGGGGAACTCTTCCCTGAAGTGCAGAAGCGCAAGCTTGCAGACACGCAGAAATTGCGATTTCTGTTGTCTGTCGCTGACGCTCCAGACAACAACGGAGGAAACCATGGGCATTTACAAGTATATCCGGAATTCTTGGCAGTCAGACAGTCCTGAAGTCAAAGCATTGTGGAAGACGCGACTCATCACGTGGCGCCACGAGTCCTCGACGGTGCGCATCGAGCACCCGACGCGATTGGACCGCGCACGCGCAGTCGGCTACCGCGCAAAAGACGGCGTCGTGCTCGTCCGGCAGCGCGTCAACCGCGGCACGCACAAGCGCGAAGACCGCTCCGGTGGACGGCACTCGAGCAACTCCCAGCGCAGAATGAACCTCGCGCTCAACTATCGCATCATCGCGGAACGCCGTGCGAACGACGCCTATCCCAACTGTGAAGTTCTCAACTCGTACTTCGTCGCCAAGGACGGCAAGCACGCCTGGTATGAAGTGATTCTTGTCGACCGGGCGTCACCGACGGTTCTCGCGGACGAGCGTCTTGCGGGCGTTGCGAAGCAGCGCGGCAGGGCGTACCGCGGCATCACGGCAGCGAGCCGAGTGACTCGCGGCCTGCGATGGAAGGGCAAGGGTTCGGAACATACGCGTGCACCACGTCGTTGAGTGCTGGTGAGTGCCGTTCCCAGGCAGTTTTGACGTTCCGTCGCTAACGATTAAGTAAACGACGCTACCAAACTGCCGGGGAAACTCAACGACACGCATGCATCTGCCGGGACGCGAGCACTCGCAGGACGGCCTTCTATTCTCCCGCCTACCAAAATCCTTATAAATAGGCACGGAGGGCTGCGCAAGGAAAGGAGGACTCTCAATGCCTAAAAAGCCCGAAGTGAAGCCCGCGCCCGTCGAGACCGAAGAGGAAGACGTCTCGAACGAGGACTATAAGGACAAGGACGCCCTCGCAGACGAGTTCTTCGACGACGACGAGGAAGAGAACGTCGAGGATGGCGATGGCGAGGAAGAGACGACTGCCGCCATCGACACGGGCGATGATTTGTGATTTTTCTATTATATATTATAACTACTCATCAATAGTGCATGCAAGAAAAGCTTATATAGTTCCCGTACTGCCATTGCCCGGGGTATGTTGGGGAAATGACTTCAAAGGAGTATTCGAGCCTCCGCGACAAGCTTGAAGGGCTTGTTCTCGCGACTGCATCACGGATTACGGGTTACGCTCTTCGCGCGGCGAGCATTGCAGTCATTGCAGCCGCGGTTTCGTACGCTCCGGTTCGCGCAGACACCGTACGACCAAGACAAGAAGCGAAACAAGAAGCCAACTCAGTCGAGGACCGCGTTCGTTCGTACCTGGACCCCGCGCGCTTCGAAAGCAGGAGACGCATCGGCGAGTTCACCGATGTCGCGCTCAAGGGCGGCTCCGTTCTTCACTATCACGCGTCAAAAGACGCAGTCTATGTTGACGTTCTCGAGGACGGCAAGCGCGTGAGCGGCATCGGCTTCAACGATGCGACGAACACCGTCATTGTTGAGGGCATCGGTGACAAGAGCTATCCGCAAGCAACCTATGCCGCGCTCCGGAAAGAAGCCGTCACGTATTTCGAAGGCAACGTTCCGAAACCGGAACCGAAAGCCGAGAAACCCGAGCCCACCATTCCGAAAGCCGAACCGAAGCCTGAGCCGAAGCAAGAGCCAAAGCAGGAACCGTCACGGCCTGACCTTGAAGCAACGCTTCGGGCATACTTCAACCCTGAAAACATCACGCACCGCACGTATTTCACTCAGCCGCTCAAGGCAAACGAGCATAGGGTCATTCCCCA
>DATILO010000024.1:0-3159 GCA_035476335.1 Binatia bacterium
CGTCTGCGATGACGAGAAGGCCTACCTCTCGTGCACCTACTTCTGGGGACAATTCTTCAACTTCCTGCCTTTTGTCTCGCTTCTGGACAACGCCATCAAGCTCGTGCAGGAATTCCTCGCAAACCCGTTCGCGCTTGCTGCCGGCATCATCAGTGTCGTCTGTCCTGCCACGTGCGCAAGCGGCACGGGAAACACGGCATGCTCCCTGTTCAAAGTCGTCGAAATCATCGGCCGCGTCATCGAAGACGTCACGCTCATCACGCAGAACAAGGGCTTCTTCAAGCTCGGAAACGGCCCGTGCCAGGAACTGAAGGACGCGTTGAAGGAGGAGAAAGAATGAGAAAGCTCCTTGCGCTGCTGTTTGCGTTCCTCCTCGTAGCGAGTCCGCTCTCAGCGCAAACGCAGGAAAAATCGTTCACGCTCAAGGCGGGCTCCACCCAGTCGCAGAGCATTGCAAGCGGCAGCACGGGAACATCATCAACCCAATACTATGCCGTTCCTGCAGCGGGCGGCGGGTACACGTACAAAGGGCCCAGCACGAAAATTCCTGCGGGCGCAACGCCCGTCAGCCCCCAGGAGTTCAAGTATGCAGAGGCCGCAGCAGGCAACCCAACCCTGTACTCCACGACAACGCCCGGACTGTACGCACTCGCAGACGGCACCACTCTTTACTTCAACAAAGACGGCTCGTACACCCAAATCGACAAGGACGGCGCGATGAAAGTCTACTCTGCGACCAAGAGCAGCGACGGTTCTCCGACGAATTCACTCATCCTCTCGCTCACGCCTGCCCAGGAAAAGGCGCTCGCTGCGAAAATCGGCAGCGTTCCCACCGACCCCATCGATGTCATGCGGGGAATTGATGGCAAGAGCGAGTTCATGGACGTCTACAATTTCGCACTGGCTGCAGAGATGCTGAACCGGCAGGGACTTGACATTCGCTATGCCACACGCACGGGCACCGATACCTACTACTACAAATCCATTCTCGGCGATGACATCATCGTCAAAATCACCGGGTACACCGTCACCACCTGGGAAGGAACCGTCATCGTCGGCAAAGATGGCGTTCCGCGGATTGATGGCAGCAAACCCTATGATATGGTCGAGTACGGCACGACGGGCCCCACGAAGCGCGTCATTGCCGGCGGCACGGGCGGAGCGTACCAAGTCTACCAGTTCGGTTACAACGCAGGAGATGCCTGGAGTTACAGTGAGGGCAAAGTCACCGGTGACAACGGCCAGGGTGCCGCGACCACCAGCACGCTCGAGACCAAGGGCAGCGGTACGGTCGTTCTGGTCGAAGGCAAGCGCGGCTACAGTTGCGACGCGAACACCTGTGTCTTGGTCGACACCGGAACCGTGGTGAACTCGAAGACCGGCGTCCTGCTCACCAGCGACGAACTCGGGAAATTGAGCGATCAGGCCAAGAAGAATATCGACGCGGCACAGAAAGCTGCGACCGCGGAAAAGACCACGCCCAGCCGTTGGGAGGCAGCGTGGCGCGGCTCGCAAGGCGGGCTGTTCGGCGTCGTCGGACAATTCGCCGCATTGATTCAGGAATTCTTCCGCGGCTACGAGAATTGGAAAGGCATTGGCGCATACGGCTCATTGTTCATCGGAAAGAAACGGCTTGCGGAACGCCGCGAGCGCATCAATGAAGCGTTCTGCAAGGCAGGATTGGGCATCGACTGCAAGGTCGCGAAAATCTGCGAGCGGTATTCCGACAAGCACTCCGGAGGAAGCACCATCGTCACCGTCGTGCCCGGACAATCAGTGAAGGCAGCCGCGCACCTCGAAGGGATGCGCTACGCGCCCACGCGGTTCCAGAACGCATCCGGCTCGTACACGCAGTACCTCTACTACATCACCTATTACGCCTCAAGCCCGGAGAGCGCAAACCACGTCCAGCTCCACTTCACCTATTCAGGTGGCACGTATGACTGGTATCCTGCTCCGGGTAAGGACATTCCGAAAGGCGGAGCGGCAAGCGCGCAAGGAGCAGCCGCGCTCATCAAGTACAGCAACCGCAAGTACACCGATGTCTGCCTCGTTTACGAGAGTTCCATCGATACCGGCACCGGCCACGAAGGAACGCTCTGTGTACCCATCCAGGAAAACACCGTTGTGCCTGACGATTTGCCGCACGCTCCAGCCGGTGGCGGAAACGCCGATACGGAAGAACCTGCAAGTCCGACGGCTCCGACACACGACCCTGGAGCGGGCTTCTGATGTATTTCAAGCGCATAGGGACTGCGTTCATCACGACGTTCCGCGAGCTCCGGATGCCGTTCGTGATGACGCTCGC
Organism: Binatia bacterium; assembly: GCA_035476335.1. Taxonomy (GTDB): domain Archaea; phylum Nanobdellota; class Nanobdellia; order Woesearchaeales; family ARS49; genus DSQK01. Next base: position 2,309 of record DATILO010000024.1, read on the forward strand.
GTACGAAATCCTGTTCGTTCTCGTTGTAACGCTCATCGCTGTTGGCGGCCGGCATTTCCTTGGTGTTGTTGGAACGCAGTTTTCGGCGCCGACATATGTGACCGAGAGCACTGCCGCGGCCGTGCAATCGTTCTTCCTGCAAAGCATGGGCGTGATGCTCGCCACGCTCGCGGCCATTATCGTCGCGTACATCATCCTCCAGGGTTTTGCGTGGCTCGCGGTCGTGGGCAAGAAGCCGAGTGGCAGATTTTTCGTGAAGTTCTTTTTGCTGAACGCCGGCTGGCTGTTCGTTTGGGCAGTCGTTGGCTGGTTCTTCATCGTGGGATTGAAGAGCCAGTTCGCAACCGTAGGACTCATCACGCTCGCACTCCTGTTCCTGCACCTCACGGCCTTGTTGCAACACGCATCAGTTTCCCAAGGACTTTCGGTGAAACAGTCCATCGCCTACGCGTTCAGCACCGGTATCGGGAAGCTCCACCGCTTCATCGTTCCGTATCTGCTTGCCGTAGTGCTGTTCTTGTTATGGAGCCAAGTGTGGCGCATCGTTCCCGCGCAAAGCATCAGCGGGTTCTCGTTTGTCGTGCTGGCGTGCGTCATCTTCGCGCCGTTTTTGGCTTGGTACAAGTTCTATTTGCATAAGTTGTTGGTGTAGCGAAAGATTTATCACTTTCTTAAGCAATAGTTGCAGCATGACAACACATAACTGGACAGAAGGAATCATGGAGACAAAGTTCTCATTCTCGACGCATGAGAACATGGTGCCGCGGATGCTGGACTTCCTTAAAGCACTCGGCGTAAAGAACCCCGAAGCACAGCTCGCACTGCCGGGCAAGCCTGTGCTCATCGATTCA
>DATILO010000025.1:0-18213 GCA_035476335.1 Binatia bacterium
GCTGGCGATGTCTTTCTCGGACAGTTCTGCTAATTGTTGATGCGTGGGTGTTTCCACAATGACTTCGTGGTAGCCGAAGTTTGAGGCATACGTGTAGAAGCGGTTGTCCGTTCTTCGCGCGGCGTTGCCTTCCGGCGCCCAGGCGGCGAACTTGTTCGCGAACCAGCGCACCTTCCAGGACGATTTCGTTCCCAAGCGCCCGATCTCGGGCGGCGTCATTGATTCGTGTCCGGGGCAGAAGAAGCAGGAGTGCGGTGCTACTTCAGCGATTTTCTTGAATTCATTCGGCCGTTGACCTCGCTTCGGCACGATGACGACCCAGCGGTCGAGAATGTAATCGCGGCGTAACTCTCCCAACCATTCACCCCTTTAGGCACCCTGAGCGAAGGGGGACTATTTAAACGTTGCTCTGGGGCGTTGTGCGTCCCCGTATCTTCCGCCTTGCTCCTCCGTTCCCCGGCAGTTTTGAGTCGTTTACTTAATCGTTAGTAACGATACGACAAACATCATTACCAACCAACGACCAACACTCCACGCAGCAACTCTTTTATAGCAAACGCAAGACAACAACGCCATGAAGCTGGGGGACATTCAGGACAAGATTCCGGCAGACTTGCTCAACGTGCTGAAGAAAGAAGGCATCGATGAGCTTCGTCCTGCGCAGGAAAAAGCCATCAAGGCAGGACTGCTCGACTACCAGTCCTTGTTAGTCTGCACGCCTACGGCGTCGGGCAAGACGCTCATTGCCGAGCTCGCGGGCGTGAAGAGCATCATGGAAGGGAGAGGAAAAGTCGTCTATATCGTTCCGCTCGTCGCGTTGGCAAACGAAAAGGCAAAGGAATTCAAGAAAAAATATGAAGGATTGTTGCGCGTCACGCAGACGTCGAGCGATGTCGACTCCGCGGACGCGTTCCTGAGCGACTATGACTTCATCGTGTGCACGGCAGAGAAGCTCGATTCCCTGACGCGACATGCCTCACCGTGGCTGCGCCACGTCAAGACGGTCATCGTGGACGAAATCCATTTGTTGAACGACGTCGAGCGCGGTCCCACGTTGGAAATCCTCATCACGATTCTCAAAAGAATTCTGAAGGACGTCCAACTCATTGCGCTTTCTGCCACGATTGGCAACCCGGAAGAACTGGCAGAATGGCTGGAAGCAAAACTCATCCAGGACACCTGGCGCCCGGTGAAATTGCACAAAGGCGTGCATCACGAGGGAAAAATTCTCTTCGAGGATTAGCGCCGGTCGTATCCGTCTGCCTTGACGATGGTGACGTGATACTTGTCCGCGATGGGTGCGAGGATGTAGTTGAGATATTCTGCCATGCCGTCGTCGCGCGCCGTGAGCATCCAGTGCGGTTCGCGGATGGCGCCTCCTTCGTGGATGAAGATGGTTCCTACCTGCAGCGGTTTCTTGAAGAATGCGAGGCAGCCGGAACGCTCGGAGAGAAGGAAGAACCGCCCATTGCTGTCGGGGCGTGCGGAGATGCCGTTCTTCTTGAATTCCTTGACGATATCTTTGACGCGCTGGTCGATGGTCATTCGTGGTATGCGACGAGTTCCGTTGTCGTGGTTACGCCGTTCGTGACATCAACTTCTTTCACCAGGCCCGCTTCAAAGCCGGGAACCAGCGGTGACGCGTACCAGGCCTTGCGCGTCATGCCGTCGTAGGATTCGCGCTTGAGCGTCCAGAAGAGTCCGGCAGAAGTCGTGATGTTGTACAATCCGCTGGTTTTCGTTTCAAAGCCCTGGATGGATTCGTCGCTCCAGAATTGCCTGCCGAGGTTTTGCGGCTCGCTGAACTGGTTGTACTTGGTATTCCACGCAAAGAGGTACTTGGTGTCGTCGCACCACATCGTTTGCGTTCTCAGCTCGCCGGGTTTCGTGCTGTTGCGCTCAATGCCGATGCACGGGTCTGAGTTGTGGTAGAAGGTGAGGATGCTGTAGGAGCGGTCGTACGTGATGTCGCCCGTGGTGATTTTGTACTGCACCCATTGTCCTTCCTTGAGTTCCGGGCTCTTGAAGCTCAGCGTGCCGACTTGCGATTGGATGCCGAGCTCGGTCGCGTTCGGAGGTGCCGTGTTTATGGGTTGAGCAACGGGAGTGGGTGTCGGGGCCGTCGGATGCGGGGCGGGCTTCGGTGGCTTCGAAGTTTCCCCATGCGGTGCCGGCGGAACGTCGCAGGCTGCCAGCAAGAGCAGTGCGATCAATGCGAGTGCCCAATACTTCATATAGTTACCCCCAAGAAGAAGTGAAGAAAAGAAGGGTATTTAAAGCTTCCTCAACGGTTCTGGTACTGGTCCATCATCACGTTCAGGTCGGTGAATGCGACGTTCGCGGGTGGCGTGAACATCGTTCCCATGACAACCCAGGGTACGCAATGCACGTCTCCGGCGTTGTTGACGTAGTCTTCCGGCGTCTGCACGTTCGCGCCCGATGAGGACGTTGTGTCGAGGCGCATCTTGACGCCTTGGTCGCCGGTCCAGACGTACATCAGGGTGCCGTCGCTGATGAGCGTGCTCGCGCCTTGCGCGGTGGTGGTCTCAACGCGCTGGTTCTTGCCGCTCATGTACATCGTTGACGTAACGCCTTCGTGCGTGAATTGGCACTTCACGGCAGCGCCTGACGCGAACAACGCCTTGATGTCAGTCATGACGCTGGCTTGCTCGGTCGCGGGCGCACGCTCGGCTGCAGGAGCCGAACACGCAACCAGAAGTACTGCGAGCAATCCGAGAGCGATGGCCGTTTTCATTCAGAACAGTCCTCGGGCGAACAGCGTGCCGCCGATGAGGAACACGGCGAAAATGGCGAAGAGCACTCCCACGATGATGCTCGTGAGAATCATCCACACGAGCCAGAGCAGGAACGCCTTGCCGCCGTCCAATTCATACTTCGTCTTGACGAGCAGGATGCCCAGGATGATGCCGACGATGGCCGCGATGAATCCGGCGAACCAGTTGATGATGGGGATGAATCCCAGCACGGTGCTGATGGCGAGGTGCACGATACCGATGATGAACGCAATGAGCAGCGCCGTCCCGAACCCGGAATGCTTGGTCTTGAACAGCTTGCTGGTGAGCCAGAGCAGGATGCCGCTGAAAAAGCTCGCGATGAGCGTGAAGAGCACGCGTGCGACGAATCCGAATGCTTCAAAGAATGCCATGGGAGTCCTCCGTGTAGGTTCTGAAAGAAAAAGAGAAAAAAGAAATCATTAGAACTTGAACTTGTCCGCGTACTTGCCGATGAGCCACAGCGGCTTCATCTCGCCCTTGAGGGCGTTGACGATGCCGAGGATGGCCAAAATCAGCACGAGGATTTCGCCCACGGGCAGGATGATGAGCCAGCCGATGACCGGCAGGATGCTGCCCACGACCGACACGATGACGGCGAAGATGAAGAGCACGAGGCTCTGCTTCGCGTGGTACATCGCGAACTTGTCATCCTTGTGGAGCAGATAGACAAGCACGAATCCGATGATGCTGAGCAAATAGGCGAGGAACGCCCACAGCTTTGATTCACTCTGTTTTGCCATAGTAAACCTCCTTTGGTTGACTCAACAGGGAGCGGGGTGATTTAAAAATGTTGCGTTGCGCGGTAGTCGTTCTGCAAACGGAGTTTCGTGCCCGGAATGAGGTCCAGCGTGCGCTCGAGCTCGCTCAATTGGGTCGCGCTCAGGTTTCGCGGAGCCGTTGCGTACAGGACCGGTTCTTGGAACATCCGCTTGCGGTCGTCCACTGCAAAACCGTAACTCGTGAGCAATGCCCGGAGGGCGCTTACGGTTTCCTTGCGTTCGTAGCTTACTTTGACGTTCCAGTCCATAGTGATGCCTGTTCCACGTAGAGTTCGCAGTCCGGCATGCCAAAGCCGAATCTGCGTTTCCATTCCTCATTTTGCGTTCCGAATTGCTGGCAGCGCGCCTTCGCAATCATCAGTCGGTCCTCCAGCGAAAGGTCCGGGGTTGCCGCGAGTTGCAGCGTGAGTGCTCCCGCGATGCTCGGCGACGCCATTGACGTGCCGTCCATCGTTCCCCACTCGTTGCCCGGCAGGGTCGAGAGCACGTCTTCTCCGAGCGCGACGAACGTGACGTAGCCCATGTTGCTGAACCAGGAATGCTTCCAGTTCGTGTCAACGCTCCCGACGGACTGCACGCCCGCAAACGCGGCAGGATAGCTCGGCAAATCAGGGCTGCGCTCGTTCTCGGACTCATTGCCGGCTGCCGAAACGATGATGCAGCCGTACTCCTGGGCGGCTTCAACGACTCTCCGCTCCTGGTCGGATGCCCATTCGGAGCCGAAGCTGCAGTTGATGAGCGGAATGCCGTTCTTGTAGCAGTATTCGTACCCGAGCAGGATGTCTGCTTCCGAGCCGCGCCCGAGCTCGTCGAGGACGCGCACGGCTCGCAGAATGACTCGTGGCGCGACCGATGCCCAGATGCCGGCAACGTGCGTGCCGTGCCCTTCGCGGTCGAACGGGTCGTCGGTGTTGCGCACGAAGTCGTATCCCTTGACGTCCTCGAAGTTCTGCTGCAATGAGGGATGCGTGTAGTCCACACCGGTGTCCATCACGGCTCCGATGACGCCTTCGCCCTGCGTTTCGCGGTGCGCGGCGTAGGCGTTGAGCATTTCGACGTGGCGCAGGCGTTCGGTTGGTGCACACTTGCGTTTCGGTTTCGGCAGGGGAGCGACGCGAATGCGTGACGGTCGCACGTCAGTGATGGCTCGCAGCGTGTTCGTGCACGGCCGCGAGAGCTGGAGCCGCGAGGAAACGTTTTCAACTTCGTTTTTGTCTCCCTTGAGCACGAGCGTGGGAGAAGTCATGAGCGCGGTACAGGGGAGTTTGTAGATGCGCGAAACATTTGCCGCAAGTTCTTCGCGCCGCTCCATCTGCAGGTCGGGCCGAACGCTGATGAGCGCGCTGCCATACTCCTGCTTGCTTGCGAGGATGTCGCGGGTGCGCTCATCCACGGCTGCCTTGGGAAGCAGGGGGAAGAACAGCCGGTGGAAGGCGCCAGAAATGACGTGGATGGTGCGGTCAATCGCGCAGTAGTCCTCGTTGAGGAACGCATCGATGACCTTGGTGACGCGCTTGGTGTCGCTCGTGGCAAGCGCGTCGAGGAGTTTCTGATAGTAGGGCTGGCTTGTTTCCGCGCGAAAGCTTCCTCGGTAGTTCGGGGAGCGAATCTTCAGCTCGGTTTCCGGAGCGTGAAGCGTTCGCGCGCCGTCTTTCGTGAGCAGGCCGAACTGGAACGGCGCCTCGCGCTGTGCGACGAAAGGAATGAGATAGCGTGCCGGGTCGGTGAGCGTGACGACCGTTTCCGTGTCTGCCGGCGTGTACGAACAGAGTTCGCTCGCGGTGCCTGCCGCAAGACTGACGCGGTGGAGCTCGATGCCTTTCTTGTAACCCGCAACAAGGATGGAGCCCGTTTCCTTGGAGGGATACTGTGCGAGTGTATTGGCAATGTTGTCAGCAGTTTGCCGCTTGCGATACTTCTCAGCAAGGTATTCAAGCCGCGACGCTCCTCCGTCTGCGACGAGCAGCGTTCCCGCGATGGCGTACACGCTCTGTTCTTTCGATGCAACGACGGCATACGCGCGTTCGTGGTTGGCTGCGAGCATGCCTCTGAACGAGCGTTTGCTTTTTAGGTGTCTTTAGGAGAAAAATCCGGAAAGTTTCCGGTTGAAACCGGAAGATTTACGCTTTGCTGCCTGCCTTGCTTATCTACCCAGAGTCGTTGAGTGTTGGTCGTTGGTTGGTAATGATGTTGGTCGTTCCGTCGCTAACGACTAAGTAAACGACGCTACAAAACTGCTTGAGAACGGTTTACGTTAATGCGTGCACTCAACGCCGGGGCAGCCGCCGGAGAACTCGGAGGCGGCGGAAACGTGCTCCTCGTCAGGAGTCTTGCCGATGTACAGCACCTGTTCCTTCTTGGAACCGTAACGATAAACCGTAATGCCTTTGCACTTCAACTTGAACGCCAACAGGTACGCCTTGCGGACGTCGTCCAGCGTCGCGTTCTCGGGCAGGTTAATCGTCTTCGAAACCGCGTTGTCGCAGAACTTCTGGAATGCGGCCTGCATTCTCACATGAGCGTCGGGCTTGATGTCAAGGGCGGTCATGAACAGTCGCTGGACGTCCTTCGGCACTTCCTTGATGCCCTGCACGCTGCCTTTGCGCGCAATTTTCATCATCAAACCCTTGGAATAGAATCCGCGCTTTTTCGCAATCTCTTCGAAGACCGGGTTGACTTCCAACAACTGCGTGCCTTCCATCACTTCGCGCACGAACGTCACGGCAAAGAGCGGCTCAATGCCTGACGTCGCGTTCGCAATGATGGAAATCGTTCCTGTCGGAGCGATCGTCGTTACGGTCGCGTTGCGCGTTCCCTTCATCGTCTTCTTGTCTTTGGCCCAGATGCTTCGGTCAAAGTTCGGGAAGCTGCCGCGCTTCATTGACAAATCATTCGACGCTTTCCGTGATTCGTCATTGAGGAACTTCATCAGCTTCTCGGCGAATTCAAGCGCTTTCGGAGAGTCATACGGAATGCCCAGCCGGATGAGCATCTCGGCAAAGCCCATGATGCCCAGCCCAATCCTGCGATTGGCTTTCGCCATTTCCTCGGTCTGCGGCAGAGGATACTTGTTTGCGTCCACCACGTTGTCAAGGAAATGCGTTGCAAGCGCAATGGTTTTCTGCAGTCGTTCCCACTCGGGCTTGCCGTTGCGCACGAATTTCGCGACGTTGATGCTGCCGAGGTTGCACGCCTCATAAGGATGCAAAGGAACTTCGCCGCAGGGATTCGTGCTCTCGATGTTTCCGAGAGCTGCCGTCGGGTTCTTGCGGTTGATTTCGTCGATGAACACCAAGCCCGGGTCTGCGGTGCGCCACGCGTTCGCAACAATCAGCTCAAACACTTCCTTTGCCTTGAGCTTGCCTTGCGGTCGGTTCGTGTGCGGATTGATGAGGTCGTACTCGAGCCCTTTCTCGACGGCCTGCATGAATTTGTCCGTCACGGAACAGGAAATGTTGAAGTTCGTGAGGAATCCTTCCTTGGTTTTTGCATTCACGAATTCCAGGACGTCAGGATGGTCGACGCGCAGGATGCCCATGTTTGCTCCCCGGCGCTTGCCGCCTTGCTTGATGACGTCGGTGGTGATGTCGAAGATGCGCATGAAGCTGACCGGGCCGGAGGCAACGCCTTTCGTGCTCTTGACGCGGTCGCCTTTCGGGCGCAGCCGCGAGAAGGAAAAGCCCGTTCCACCACCGGATTGGTGAATCAATGCCATGTGCTTCACGGCGTCGAAAATGTCAGGCAATGAATCGCCGACCGGGATGACGAAGCACGCCGCGAGCTGCCCCAACGGCGTTCCCGCGTTCATCAACGTGGGAGTATTGGGTAGGAAATCAAGATTTGCCATCAGTTGGTAGAACGCTTCTTCGACTTTTTGCACGTTCGCTTTCGAGTCGTAATTGCGGTCTACGGAAGCGATGGCCTTGGCAACGCGGCGGAACAAGCGCGCAGGCGTTTCAACGATGTTGCCTTCGTCATTGCGCAGCAGGTAGCGCTTGGCGAGCACCTTGATGGCGTTGGGAGCCATCTTGAGTTCGTCGCGCACGCCGAGGAACGTCTTGAATTCTCGGACGTCCTTGTGCTGCTGCCGGTAGAGGATGAACGCCTTCGCGACATCCGCGAGCTTGTTCTTGATGAGCGTTTCCTCAACGATGTCTTGCACGTCCTCAACGGAAGGAATGACTTTGGCAGAGAAGTGCTTTTCGAGGCCTGCCGTGACCTGTTCCGCAAGCCGTTTCGCGATTTTGCCGTCTTTGCCCTTCACGGCGTGGAGGGCTTTTTCAACGGCAACGCGGATTTTTTCTGGCTGGAACGGTTCAAGCGAGCCATCCCGTTTGCGGACCTGCTGCAATTTCGGCATTGTATCTCATCCGCGCACAGTTGAGGGTTCTTAATAAACGTTCCTTAATTTCAATATAGAAATTAACGCTTTCTATTTATAGGAGCTTCTTCATTTATTGTTTTATATATAGAAAACTAGTCCTGGCTTACGTGGATGCAGTTTACGGGGCAAATCTCTTCAGCTTCCTTGGACCTGCCGAGCTCCTGCACGACGCGTTCCTCGCGCGTGCCTTCGGGAGTCGCGTGGTGCACGCTTTCCAGCAAATCAGCAAAGTTGTCATCAGACATCACCCAGCGGTCTTCGTCAACGGCGACGCAGCTCCCGCAACCGATGCACTTCCAGCGTTCATGGATGATTTTGATGGGCATGGGAGAAGGATTTCAGAGGAGTGTTTTAAATGTTGTGGATGGGCAATGTCACAAACACTTAAATAATCACTTCATTCGCAACCGGTCGTGAAAAAGCAGGTGACCTTCCACGACGGCGTAGCTTCGCGCCTGCATGACATCATTCTCGGAGGCCAGGACGGCGTCGTCAACGTGCTCGGGCTCGTGCTCGGCGTTGCCTCCGCAACGAACGATCCGAAAATCGTCATCATTGCCGGGCTCGCATCAACGTTCGCGGAATCCATCTCGATGGGAGCCGTTGCGTACACGAGCTCAGAAGCGGAGAATGATTACCTCACGAGCATCCACAAGAAGTTTGACGCCATCCATTCGCCTTTGAGCAGCGCGCTCATTGTCCTGTTTGCGTCGTTCATCGGCTCGGTCATTCCGATTGTTCCCTTCTTCGTTGTCCCCGTGCAAACGGCGATGTGGTCTGCTCTCGTCATCTGCAGCGCAGTGCTCTTCGCCACGGGCGCGTTGAAAGCGCGGCTCACGGTCGGCAACTGGTTCAATTCGGGACTGCGCATGATGCTCGTCGGCATTCTCTCCGCGGTCGCGGGCTACTTGATTGGGCACTGGCTGGGTGTCTTGTTATGAAATCAGTCACGATTACGGGAACGTGGCGCCAGGAAGAGGCGATGAAATGCAATCACCTTGCGGTTGAGCTTGGCAAATTGCTCGCGGAGCGCGGATTCTCCATCATCTCGGGCGGAGGCATGGGTACGTCCAAGTGCGTCATTGATGCGTATCGCGCGCACGGCGGCAAGCATTTCACCGCGTACTTTCCTGCGAAGAAGTTCATGGACCGGGTAGGAGAAAAGCCCGGTCCGAAACCGGACAAAGTCATTCGTCTCAAAGCGGATTATCCTGAGCGTAATGTCATCCTGGTTCGTAATTCACAGGCACTCATTGCGCTCAATGGCGGTCTCGGCACGCTTTCGGAAATCATCCATGCGGCAAAGGACTACGGCCATCCTGCGGTTGTTATCGACTACGGCAAGCTCGCGGACTACGTGCGTGCCATTCACGATTTCAAGGGCAAAGTGCATATTGCCAAGACGGCAAAAGACGCCGTTGACTACATCGAGAAAAAGCTCAGCGAATAATTCTCATCCCGCGCACGAGTCCTTCAGGTTCGCGCGTTCCGTAAATGCCCCGGTTTGAGAAGCAGACGGTTTGCGGAAATTCCTTGCCGAGCTCGAACTGCGCGACGCGCTCGCTGAACGCCGCAAAGGTCAGCCGCGCGTCGAGCCCTTCTGCGCCCACCACGGTGCGCGTGACGGCGTTCAATCCTTCGTACAGGTAGCCGTCGTTGAGTTTGCCGCGGTAGATTCCGAGATGATGTTTGACCTCGTAGCCGCGTTCGCTGGGCTTGATGGTGGTGGCCGTTCGCAGACCTTTCACGAGGTCCTCGGTGAGCATGCCGGTCAGGCGTTCGTTATTCAGCAGTTTTGCGTGGTGGAGAAGAATGTACAGCCCGAGCGCGTCCGCGACGAGCCATCCTTTTCTCGGGCTTCGCCAAGAAGTTTTGCTGAATTCGAGCGTGTAAGAGCGATAGGGTTGCCGTGCAGGGACAACGCGGTACGCGTCTTTCCGCACTTCAAGATTTATAATTTTCGTCCCTTGTCAATGCCCAGATTCTTGATGAGCACATTCGAATGCGCCCAGTCGATGTTCTTGAAGAACGACTCGACGTACTGCTTCTTCGTTGTTCCGTAATCGAGGAAGAACGCGTGCTCGTACATGTCCAGAATCAACAGCGGCGTGCAGTTCCAGATGCCGCCGTGGTTGTGCGCATCGCAGAGATAGTTGTGCAGCTTCATTTCGAGCCAGTCGAATGCCAAAACAACCCAGCCGCGCGTGCAAAGCCCCATGGCCTTGAACTGCGCTTCCCACTTTTCGTACGAGCCGAAGTCCTGCTCGATGAGTTTCAGCACGTGTCCCGAGGCCTTGCCGCCCTTGCCTCCGAGGTTGTCGAAGTAGGTCTCGTGCATGCGCACGCCGTTGACGGCAAACGTTTCTTCCAATTTCAGTTCGCGCAAGTCAGAATAGGTCGCGTTCGCGGTGGACAAGTCGACGTTCTGCAATTTTTGGCGGATTTCATCAACCTTCTTGCAGTAACCCGCATAGAGAACATCGTGGTGCTCGGAGAGCATTTTCTCGGAAAATCCCGGCAGGCTTTTGTATTTAAGCGGTTTTACTTCAGGCATGTGGAACACCTCGCCTGTTTCTCAAATGATGCGCGCGTTATTTAAGAGTTGCGGACGCGCGCCACAACCTTTTTAATCTCCTTGCGTTCTCCAAGAACCATGATGCGGGGGAAAGCCAGGCGGAAAGGGATGGCGATGACCGGATTCATTTTCGGCATCCTCGGGATGGTCGCCTTCTGGATTCCCGTGATTGGCACCCTGCTTACGCTCATCGCGGTCGTCTGCTCGAAGGCCGCGCTCTCGTGGATACGGCATGACGCGCACAAGTACGGCGGGCACGCGTTCGCCGTCATCGGCTTCACGCTCGGCATCATCTTCCTCATCCTGAGCGTGCTCGTGCTGCTCGGCATCACGGTCATCTTCTTCGGCGGCTACCTTGCGGGCAAGGCGTTGGGATGAAGTACTGTCTCACGTCCTGCGCGTACATTGTTGACAATCACGCCGTGTTTCTCCTGTTTCACAAGAAATACCAGAAGTGGCTTCCTCCCGGCGGGCATTGGAACGAGGAAGAACTGCCGTGCGACACCGCTATCCGTGAGGCAAAAGAGGAAACCGGCCTCGAGGTCGAGCTCGTGCACGTCAACCGCATTGCGCAGCAGCCCGACGAACTCCGCGCGGGCTATCTTCCCTTCCACTCCAACCTGCATGAGGCAGGACCGCACCAGCACATTGGCTTGAACTATCTCGCGCGCGTGAAGAACGGCACCATGCGTGACGCCCAAGGATACCCTCAGGTGCAGCTCGACTCCAAAGAAGGCAAGGAAGGGCGCTGGCTCACGGCGGCAGAAATCAAGCGGCTGGACGCGATGGAAACCATCAAGAACATCGCGCTTCTCGCGCTCCAACTTGCCTGAGTGCCTGCATGAACGTCGTAAACCGTTCTCAGGCAGATTTGTCGTTCGTAGTCGACTTCTGAGAAAACGACTCAAACCTGCCGGGGAAGAAGAGCCACGGTGCAAACGACGCCGAGCGCTCACTCAACAGCATATGCTTTCTTGCGCGGCTTCAATCCGATGGCGAGCGCGTATGCGGTGATCGGAGCGAGCGCTACGGCATAATCAACTGGTCGCGCTTCCTTGCCAAGCGATTTGTACGCGGGCGTCAAGAGGAGCATTCCGGTGATGGCGCACATGCCGATGAACCTGCCTGCGCGGCCCAGTGAGAAATACGATTTTTCCTTCACGAGGGGGATGGGTTGGAGTTCGTTGAGTGTGTCGATGGGTTGCGTTGGAGAAGTGGAGTTGTCAATGATGGCAATGGACTGCGTCTTCGTTTCTGCATCGATGATTGCCTGCAGCGAGACGCCCTCGGTGTACGCCGGCTTCAGCACGCGCGTCGTCATGTCGTCAAGGAAATTGAGCGCGTCGAGGCCAATGCGGCGCACGTTTTCGAGTTCTTTCGTTTCGCGAAGATGTTCAAAGTAGGTGAATGTGCGGTCGATGGGAATGCGCCTCGAACCCGAGACCTTGAATGAGGGGAGGGAATGGAGGTGGTGCCATCTCCGCCGTGCAACGACGATGGTTTCCTCGCCATCCTTCAGGAGACTTTCGACAAGACTATCCATTGTTTCCTGGGAGAAGGTCGGATGACGCATGGGCAGATCCTCAACGAAGCCCGCAATCGGGTTCAGGTAGGATTCTGCCACTGCGGTAGGCATGCCTGCGCGCACGCAGTGATGCAGCGCGAGATAGCACGCGTCAACCTTGAGAATATCTTCCTCGAGATGTAGCGCTTCCAACGTTGCGTATGCGTCTTCACCCACGAACCGGCAGGAAACGAAGTCGTCTTTATATTTGTTGTGGGGGAGATTTTACTTCCATTTGGTGACGCCGACACGCTTGCAGTAGGGAGCAATCGGGCATTGGGAGCACACAGGCGTGATGGGCTTGCAAATCGTTTTGCCGTGGGCCACGAGCGTGTCATTGACGACCTGCCAGTGTTTCTGCGGAATGAGGTGCATGAGTTTCTGTTCCGTCTCCTCAGGCGTCTTGGTCTTCACCCAGCCCAAACGGTTGGAGATGCGGTGCACGTGAATGTCCACCGGAATCGCGTCCTGGCCGAAGGAATACACCAAAACGCAGTTTGCCACTTTTCTTCCCACGCCGGGCAACTCAATCAACTGCTCGAGCGTGTCCGGGACCTTGCCTTGGTAGTGCGTGAGCAGCATCTTCGCCGTTGCAATGATGTTCTTGGTCTTTGCGTTGTAGAACCCGATGGGCTTGATGATGGTGATGACGGCTTTCGGATTCGCTTTCGCAAGGGACTTGGCGTCGGGATACTTTTCGAACAGCTTCATCGCGAGCACTTCGGTCACTTCATCCCGCGCACGGGCGCTCATGATGGTTGAGATTAACACCTTGAACGGGTCGTACTTCTGCCCCATCCGGCCGAGCATCGTGCTCGTCCCTTGCTGCTTCACGAGAATCCGGAGCGTTTGGTCGATTTGCGGGTGCGTTACCATTCGACCTCGAAGAAGTTCAGCTTGCCCTTGCAGGGTTTTGGTTCGAGACGCTTGACGTTCGTGAGCAGGTAGCCGTAGCGTTTCTTCGTCCACGCCGACATCGCCAGGTGCTTGGGTTCGTCCGCGTCCCAGGCAGCTTTGTCGTCGTACGTTTTGACGTCAACAAGTTTAGCTTCTCCCACGATGCAGCCGGTCGGCAGTTTTGAAAAACCAAACGCTTTCATCGCGTCTTCGTTGGGAGTCAGCGACGCATGAATCAGAAATTTTCCGCGAAAGCTCGTGTTCCAGAACCGCGTTTCAATCGTTTTCTTTCCCGAAACAACCAGTTCCGCCCACGGCTGCTTCAACGAGAGCGCCTTCACTGCAGCCGCCTCCAGTGGTACAAATACTGCTGTGCGTATCCCGCGAGCGGTCCCCACTTTTTCGCGGCAAACGCGCGAATTTCTCGCTCCTTCGTCTTTTTGCCGTTGAAGTAGGATTCTTCCATGACGCGCTGCATCCAGACGTCGACGGGGAACGCTTCGCTTTTGCCCAAGCCAAACAAACAAATGCAGTCCGCCACTTTCTCGCCGATGCCGGGCAGCTGCATGAGCGCTTCCTTCGCTTGGGCATACGGCGCGTTCTGCAAATGCTTGAAATAGAGCGGGCTGACCTTCCGGCTCGTTTCGTGGATGTATTTCGAGCGGTAGCCCGTGGAGCAGGCGCGAATCTTGTCATGGTCGTTCAATTGCGTCGGTTTCGGAAACGCGTGGTTCGCGCTAAAGCACTCCGTCAGCTTCCGCAGATTGAGCTGAATCTTCTTGATGTTCGAGAATGATGAGCAAAGAAAGGCAACGGTGCACTCCCAGGGGTCCTGGCGCAACACGCGAATCCCGGGATAGGCCTTGATGGCTTTTGCGAGCGTCTTGTCGCGCCCCAAGGACTTTTTTATCGTCGCATAGTCGACGTCGAGCGCGAAAAAATGCGTGAGAAACTCAGGTGTTGTTCCCGAAAACTCGAGCGCGTCACCGTTCTGCTTCACGAAAAAGCGCTCGCTGCCGTGCGCAATCGCGTACCCGCCATCCTGCTTTTCCCAGCGAAAGATTTGGCCCGACTCGACGGTAGAAGCGAGGTCGAAATCCGTCGTCTTGAGCACTTGGACAGGAGCGTTGAGCATGCGTGAGGAATCGCATTCGCGGTTCTTAAACGTTACCATTAAATATGGTGGGCACTCCCTTCCCACGATGTTCGAAAAGCTCGTTCCGCTCGGCCTCACGCTCACGGAATCGAAAATCTACGTCACGCTCATCGATTTGGGGCGGGCGCAGGCAGGAATCATTTCCCGACGCACCGGCATCCATCGTCGCTCGGTGTATGACGCGCTCGAGCGCCTCATCGAAAAGGGACTTGTCTCCTACATCAAGGAGAACGACAAGCGGTTCTACTCGCCGACGGACCCGGACAGAATCACCGAGCTCCTGAAACAAACAGAGTCCGACATCGGCACCATCCTGCCAACCCTGAAAGCCAAATATGCCGAGCACAAGCAGAAGCAGGAAACCACGTTCTACCGCGGCGTCGAGGGCATCAAGACGATTTTCGAGGACCAAATTGCGACGGGCAAGGACGTCTTCATCCTCGGAGCGGCAGCGAACGCTGACGAAATCCTCCGGTTCTATCTCCCGCACTACACGAACAAGCGCGTCTCGAAGAAAATCAAGCTTCATCTCGTGTATGCGGGCAAGAAGCACGCCAAATCGATTCCTTTGGGAAATGTTCGCTATTTGCCGGAAGAGTTCGCCTCTCCCGTTTCCACGAACATCTACGATGACAAGGTCGCCATCATTCTCTGGAGTTACGAGCCCGTGGCGTTGCTCATCAAGAATCGGCAAGTGGCGGAGACGTACAAGAACTATTTTGATTTGTTGTGGAAGCTGGCGAAATGAATTTTTCCATCGTTGAGGACGTCCAGCGCCGGTTTGCGGGCTTTGAGCGGCAGTACTTCATTGGGAAAAACGGTCCGCAAGTCGAGTGCGTCGTGGTGAATGCGTCACCGCTGCCATTCGTGTCATTGGTGTATTATTCCTGGCCGCGCGGCCATCCTCCGCAGGACTTCAGGCGAAGCGCGACGTGTTTTTACATCACGGAAACGCGCATCGAGTGTTGCGAGCAGCCCGAAATCCTGCCTCGCCTGCAGGCGACCCACCGGATTCTCAAGGAGTCCCAGGAGCAGTTCACGAAAGAATTCGGTCACACCCTTCCGCTTGACCGCATCATCCGTCTGCTCGCGCGCGCCCTGCAGGAAAAGCACTGATTTCTTTTCACTACAAAAAAGATTACTTGGCAATGAACACAGTCGCATATACCGCAAACGTTATTTGCGTTGTCCATCATGTTTATAAATAGAAATCACCAGCACGGTTGTGGAAGCAAAAGAGGTGCGACCACAACAGATTGTGGTTTTTACATCGTCGGAACCGTCGGTGACTCTTCTTGCGCTATCCCCCATACGTTGTGGATGAAACCGCAACAACACACTATGAAATGCCCGTTTTGCCTGCACCCGGAGAGCAAGGTCGTTGACAGCCGCGAGACTTCTGACCTCGATTCAACCCGTCGCAGGCGCGAATGCCTCGATTGCAACAAGCGCTTCACCACCTATGAGCGTCTCGAGACCGTGGAGCTCGTCGTGGTCAAGAAAGACGGCAGGAGGGAGGCGTTCAACAAGGAAAAGCTCACGCGCGGCCTCCTGAAGGCGTGCGAGAAGCGCCCGATTTCGCGCGAGAGAATCGATGCGAGCGTTGCAACCATCGAAGCCGCGTTGAGAAAGTCAGACCGGCCCGAAGTGTCGTCGCGCAAGGTCGGCGAGCTCGTGATGGAACAGCTCAAGAAGCTCGACCACGTCGCCTATGTCCGCTTCGCAAGCGTCTATCGCAGTTTCCGTGACATTGCTCAGTTCGAAAAGGAAATCAAACTATTGAAACAAACAGCTTGAGGTGGAGAGATGGTGCAATTGGTTCAGAATTTGGGAAGGCCCGGATTGATCGTGCAGCGCAAGTTCACGATGCCGGGCAAGAGCCCGTACGACATGCTCGAATACGAGAAGCGTTCCTCGGTGATTAAGGAACCTGACGGCAGAATCGTTTTCGAACTGCAGGACCTCGAAATTCCCAAATCTTGGACCCAACTCGCAACGGACATCGTCGCCTCGAAGTACTTCCGCAAGGCAGGCGTACCCGGCACGGGATACGAGAACAGCGTGAAGCAGGTCGTGTACCGCATCGCGCACACCATCCGCACCTTCGGCGAAGAGCACGGCTACTTCAGCACCAAAGAAGACGCTGCCTCGTTCGAAGACGAACTCGCCTACATGCTCCTCACCCAGCGCGGCGCGTTCAACTCTCCGGTTTGGTTCAACTGCGGCTTGTACCACCAGTACGGCATTCTCGGCTCGGCAGGCAACTTCGGCTGGAATTTCGAGAAGAACCAGGTCGAAGTCATGCCGAACGCCTACCAACGGCCCCAATGCTCGGCGTGCTTCATCCAGAGCGTCACCGACGACATTCGCAGCATTTTCAACTTGCTCTCGCAGGAAGCTATCGTGTTCAAGTACGGCTCCGGCACGGGAAGCAACTTCTCGAAGCTGCGCGGCTCGGGCGAAAAGCTCTCGGGCGGCGGCACGAGTTCAGGCGTGATGAGTTTCCTGAAAGTCTTCGACACCGGCGCGGGCTCCATCAAGTCCGGCGGAACGACTCGGCGAGCGGCAAAGATGGTCGTCATGGACATCGACCACCCCGACATTCTCGAATTTGCCGAGTGGAAGGCAAAGGAAGAGCGCAAGGCAAAACTCCTCATCGAGCACGGCGGATTCCCTGCCGACTTCAACGGCGAGGCCTACGCAACGGTTTCGGGGCAGAACTCGAACAACAGCATCAGAATCACGGACGAATTCATGAACGCCTACCTCTCAGGAGGCAAGTGGCAGACGAAGTGGCGCACCACGGGCAAGGTGGCGAAGGAATACGACGCCAAGTTCATGATGCGCAAGATTGCCGAAGCGGCATGGGCGTGCGCCGACCCGGGCGTGCAGTTCGACACCACCGTGAATGACTGGCACACGAGCTCGAACACGGACCGCATTTATGCGTCCAACCCGTGCTCCGAGTACATGTTCCTGGACGACACGGCGTGCAACCTGGCGAGCATCAACCTGATGAAGTTCTTCGACGACAACACCGGATTCGACATCGAGGGCTACCGCCACGCGTGCCGCACGTTCTTCATCGCGCAGGAAATCCTCGTGGACTTGTCATCCTACCCGACGAAGCCGATTGGGCAGAACAGCCATGATTACCGTACGCTCGGTCTCGGATATGCCAACCTCGGCACCCTCCTGATGGTGCAGGGCGTTCCGTACGACTCGGAAAAGGGCCGAGCCATCGGCGGCGCGCTCACGGCCATCATGACCGGCCACGCGTACAAGACGTCTGCCGAAATGGCGGCCGTGCAAGGACCGTTCCCGGGCTACGCGAAGAACCGCGAGCCCTGCATCCGCGTCATGCGCAAGCACCGCGACGCGGCATACCAGATTGACGTTCGTTTCTGCCCGCAGGACTTGTTGCGCGCGGCGCGCGAGGACTGGGACGACGCCGTTGCCTTGGGAGAAAAGCACGGTTATCGCAATGCGCAAGCCACCGTCATCGCTCCGACGGGAACGATTGGCCTGTTGATGGACTGCGACACCACAGGCGTTGAGCCGGAATTCGCGATTGTGAAGTGGAAGAAGCTCGCGGGCGGCGGCTACTTCAAGATTGTCAACAACAGCATCCTGAGGGCATTGAGAAACCTCGGCTACACGGATGACGACATGCGCGACATCCTCGAGTACGTGCTCGGCCACAACACGTTTGAGGGCGCGCCGCACGTCCATCCGGAAGCATTGAGGCGTCTCGGATTCACGCACGACCAAATCAAGGAAGCCGAGGAAAGCGTTGCCAAGGCAAAGACGTGGACGGACTGGACTCCGCACGTGAACCCGAAAGTCCTGCTGAACAAGGGCTTGACCAAGCAGCAGATTGACGAGGCCAAGATTTACATCGAGGGCGCACAAACGCTCGAAGGCGCTCCGGGCATGAAGGACGAGCACGTTGCGACGTTCGACTGCGCAAATGTCTGCGGCATCGGCAAGCGCTTCATCGAGCCCATGGGCCACATCAAGATGATGGCTGCCGTGCAGCCGTTCATCTCGGGAGCAATTTCGA
>DATILO010000026.1:0-7645 GCA_035476335.1 Binatia bacterium
AGGCGGCGGTGGATACGTGCCGCCCGTTACACCGCCAGTCTTGCCGCCGGGCCTGGGATGCACGGAGCAGTGGCTCTGTGACGAGTGGGGCGAGTGCGTGCTCGGTGTCAGAACGCGCGAGTGCGTCGACCTGTACAGCTGCGGAACGACGTACACGAAGCCGCGCGGCGCAGAAGTGTGCGTGAAGGCGGTGCCCACGAGCAACGCCACCATCGAGACTCCCCTGGCCATCATCAACCTGCCGCAGCTCGAGGACCTCTACCGGCTCTTCCTGCGCAACATGGTCGACCTGCTCCTCATCGGGCTTCTCGTCGCGCTGTTCCTTGCACTGTACCTGCAGCGCGAGGAAACGGCACAGGAGCACGAGGCACGCGTCTTCACCGAGAGCACGGAAGAAATCCTCGTGCCCACCGAATTCCTCACGCTCGCGGACATGGTGCTCTATGAAGTGTTCAAGGGCGCTCCGGACCCGCACGTCTGGGAATGGCTCAACAAGCGCTTCCCGCCGCTGGTCGTACGCACATGTCGCCTGGCGTTGCTTGACGCCAGCACCGACCTGAAGAAGGGCACGGTCACGCATGACTTGGTGCTCCGTATCCATCAGCAGTTCAACTACATCAACTACAAGCTGTTCGTGCAAACCGTGAGAGCGATGGCGCAGTCGCGCATCCTGGACATCCCGGTCCGGCTCATCATCCAGCGCGACGTGAACCAGGCCGTGAACACCCAGGCCGTCGTTGAGGACGTCCGCGTGCGCGCCAAGCAGCCGGGTGGCGACAAGCTCCCCATCCAGACCGTGACGCTGAGGAACATCGATGACGTCAAGGACGCCCTTGCGATGCTCCGTTCAGGGCCTGGCGCAATCATAATCAATATTAAGCCCCTCGCCAAACAGGACCTGAAACTGGTCAAGAAGGCCGTCCAGCTGCTCAAGCGCACTGCCGAAATCACGGGCGGAGGCGCGTTGGGCATGGGCGTTGACTATATCATCGTGACAAACGAAATTCCCATTGAAAAATTCAAAGGAGGTATCAAGCATGGGACTACTTAGTTGGCTGCAGTCGGATGCGAAGCAGATTCGGGAGAAGATTATCTTCACCCAGCGCACGCGCATTTCAGCACTGGAGCAGGAGCTCGGAGAAATCAAGAAGCTCCACGACAAGCGCGAGGACGAATTGAATCGGCTTCGCGACTCGCACGAGCGCACGCGGGAGCGTTTGATTGAGCAAATCGTGAAGCTGAGCGACAAGTTCGCCGGTCTGAACGAGCGCTCGATGAACGTCGCTCACGAGAACGCGCGGCTCAAGCTGTTGCTGCACCAGAAGAAGAAGTAAGGTCAGAACGCGCATGCGCATACCAGCGCGTGTGCGTCTCCTGTTCATAGTGCGTGATCGCTGCCCGCAACTCCTCATCCCGGATGCTCTCGTGCGCCAGGTGCGCGCGATAGTCTGCCGGATGCGCGAGGAATTCCCGCAGCGGCTGGATGAGTTGCGCGACATACCGTGAGAGTTTTCCGTTGCAGTCAAGGCCGAGGCGCATGCCTTTGCCGTTCTGGATTTTGCATTTTTCTGCGAGTTCGTACTTGAACATGACCGCGGCGACAGCGCTTGCCTGCCTGATGGAAACTCCCGCTTCGCTCGAGACTTCCTGCACGGTTTTTGCGCCGTGATGTGCGGCGACGAGGCATTCAAGCGCGCCGCTCGGATCGTCCCGGTTTGCAAACAGGTTGCTCAGGGAGACGCCCTGGCGGATGCTTTGGGAAAGCCGGAAGCGGGCAACAGGCACGAGCAGCTCGGCGCCATACGGTGCGAGTTTCCAGGTCGAGCCCCGCGCGCGGTAGTCCAGGTCGACGAAGGCGCGCAACGCAGGAGCAGGATTCATGCTCGTGCTCAGGTGATAACGGAATGCGTTTTTCGTTGTGGGTAGGCGCTCTTCACCGACAAGGTCTGTGGCACGGTCGTAGAGGTCAGGAATGGTTTGGGGGTCTGACTGGAGAAG
Organism: Binatia bacterium; assembly: GCA_035476335.1. Taxonomy (GTDB): domain Archaea; phylum Nanobdellota; class Nanobdellia; order Woesearchaeales; family ARS49; genus DSQK01. The sequence continues at coordinate 1,999 of DATILO010000026.1, forward strand.
ATAGCCGGCCATCAGGCACGTCAGCTCACAATCCGTGGCCCGCAGTATCTGGGCCTGCATGTCTTCACTCACAACCCACTCACCGACGATACAGAAAAAGGAGGGTATAAAAAGCTTGCTTATTGTTGTGCTTTGAAAGCCGCGTATTCGTGCTTGCATCCCCGGCATATCTGCCCCGGGACTTTTGACGTTACGCGACTTACAACAGCCATGCTCAAACCCATTCCCGACGCGAACACGATTGCATTCAAGCCCAAGTTCGTGGAGCGCTATTCGAAGCTGACGGATTGGGAGACGTTCCATGAGTATTCCATCTCGTTCTTGCGCAAGTCCATTCGCGTGAACACGCTCAAAATCGGCGTGCCTGAGCTCGTGCAACGCCTTTCGGACCGGTTCAATCTCGAGCAAATCCCGTGGTGCAAGGAAGGATTCTGGATTGCGCACAAGGAAGGGCGTTTGGATATCGGCAACACGCCCGAGCACTGCCTCGGATATTATTACGTCCAGGAGGCCGCGTCGATGATTCCTCCAGTCGTGCTCGACCCGCAGCCGAGTGACATCGTGCTGGACATGGCTGCCGCGCCCGGCTCGAAGTCAACGCAAATCGCGCAGATGCAGTGGAACACCGGCGTGCTGGTTGCGAATGACCTCACGAGCGAACGCCTCGCGGCATTGGGCGTGAACATCCAACGGTGCGGCATCCTGAATACCATCATCACGCAAATGCCCGGGCAGCGGATGAGCGGGTTCCAGTTTGACAAAATCCTGCTCGACGCTCCCTGTTCGGGCACGGGAACGATTCGCAAGTCGCTCAAGACGATTATGCTCTGGAATCCGGACATGGTGAAGCGGTTGACGCACATCCAATCAAATTTGCTCGACACCGCCTACCGCCTCCTGAAGCCCGGCGGAACGATGGTGTATTCGACGTGCTCCAGCGAGCCGGAAGAGAATGAGGGCGTGTTGAGCGCGTTCCTCGCGAAAACGCCGGGAGCGAGACTGGCTGACATTAACTTGCACATCAAGCGCAGCCCCGCAATTCTCGAGTTTGAGGGGCAGACCTACAACCCTGAAGTCGCGAAGGGTTTGCGCTTGTGGCCGCAGGACAACGACACGGAAGGGTTCTTCGTGGCGAAGATTGTGAAGGCCGTTGAGTGACATCGTTGAGTGTTGGTGAGTTCCGTTCCCAAGCACGCTCAGAGGACGGAGTCCTCTGGCGTCTTGAAGGATGCTTTGCACCTTCAAGAGGTTTGAGTCGTCCGTTTCTATCGAATTGTTTCAAACGACTACCAATCTGCCGGGGACGCGGGCAACGACGAAGCCAACGTTCAACTACCCGCAGATAGTGACGAATCCTTTTATACGCTCAGAGACGCGATAGTGCTATGGTCATCCGCGTTGCCATCAACGGTTTCGGTCGTATCGGCAGGCAAGTTCTCCAGGCAGGCATCAGCGACCCGGACATCGAATGGGTTGCAGTCAACGACCTCACGGACACGCACACGCTCGCGCATCTCCTGAAATACGACTCGGTGTTCGGCAAGTTCCCCGGCACCGTCGACCACACGGACGACTCGCTCATCGTGAACGGCAAGAAAATCAAGGTCCTGTCGGAAAAGGATCTCGCGAAAATGCCGTGGAAGCAATTGAACATCGACGTCGTGGTCGAAAGCACCGGCCTGTACACGAGCAAGGAAGGCGCAACGCCGCACCTCACCGCAGGAGCAAAGAAGGTCGTCATCTCCGCGCCGTGCAAGGGCCCGGACATCACCATCGTCAAGGGCGTCAACGAGCACGTGTATGACAAGAAGAAGCACCACATCGTCTCGAACGCGTCCTGCACGACCAACTGTCTTGCGCCCATCGTCAAGGTGCTGAACGACAATTTCGGCGTCGAGCACGGCATCATGATTACGGCGCACAGCTACACCTCAGACCAGCGCTTGGTCGATGCGCCGCACAAGGACTTGCGCCGCGCGCGAGCCGCGGCAATCAACATCATTCCCACCACCACGGGAGCCGCGCAGACGGTTGCGGAAACCATTCCCGAACTCAAGGGCAAGCTCAACGGCATTGCGTGGCGCATTCCGACGCCTGACGGCAGCATCGTCGGATTCACCTGCCGCGTCAAGAAGCCCACGAGCGTGGAGAAAATCAACTGGCTCTTCTCGGAAGTCTCCAAATACCATTTGAAGGGCATCCTCGAATACTCCGAGGAACCGCTCGTGAGCAAGGACATCCTCCACAACCCGAACAGCTGCGTCTTCGACGCGTTGAGCACGATGGTCATCGACGGCGTGCTCATCTCAGTCTCGGGCTGGTACGACAACGAGTGGGGATACTCCAATCGCATGATTGATGTGATCAAGTTAGTGATGAAGTGAGCCGTTAGTACCGTTCTCAGGTGTCGTTGAGTTCTTGGCATCTCCGTTCCCAAGCAGTTTTGTCGTACCGTTGCTTTCGACCGAGTAAACGACGCCTCAAAACTGCCTGGGAACGGCAATGATGCGGAGCCAAGCCGGGGACGCGATGAAGGCAACATTTTTATACGCAACCATAACGCAACGAATTGAAAGAGGATGGCTTTTCGTACCCTGAAGGACATCAACGTCACGCACAAGAAGGTTCTCGTTCGCGTCGATTTCAACGTGCCCGTTGACGCGAAGGGTCGCATCACGGACGACACGCGCATCCGCGCCGCGCTCCCCACCATCAACTACCTGCTCCAGAAGAAAGCAGTGGTCATTCTCATGACGCATTTCGGCCGCCCGGAGAGTGTCGACGACAAATTCCGCACCGACGCGCTTGCGCAACGCCTCAGCATCCTGCTCAAGAAGCCCGTGTACAAGTACGACGACGTCATCGGCGCGGAAGTCGAGGACTTCATCAACGAACTCGTGTTCGGAGAGATCTGCCTGCTCGAAAACCTGCGCTTCTACAAGGAAGAGGAAGAGAACGACGACCGCTTTGCGATGAGTCTTTCGGAACTCGCAGACATGTACGTCAACGACGCGTTCAGCGTCTCGCACCGCGCGCACGCGAGCGTCCACGCCATCACGAAATACCTGCCGAGCGTCGCGGGCTTCCAGCTCCAGCACGAAATCGTGACGATGGACAAGGCCTTGCACAACCCCAAACGCCCGTTCATCGCCATCATGGGCGGCGCGAAAGTGAGCGACAAGATGGAAGCCATCGAGGGACTGCTCAAGAAAGTTGACGCACTCCTCATCGGGGGAGCGATGATGTTCACGTTCCTCAAAGCGACGGGAGCGGGTGTTGGCAAAAGCCGCTACGAGGCAGACAAAGTCCCGCTCGCAAAGAAGCTTCTCAAGAAAGCGCACCGCAAACTTCTCCTGCCGACGGACTGCGTTGTCGCATCAAGTCCGAAAGGAGCGGGCAGAGTCGTCGATGTCCGCAAGATTCCGAAAGCAATGAGCGGCTTCGACCTGGGCCCGGAAAGCATCGCGGTCTACGAAGCAATCCTCGCAAACGCAAAGACTGTCGTCTGGAATGGGCCTGTCGGACTGTTTGAAGTCAAGAAGTTCGCGCAGGGCACGTTCGCATTGGCAAAAGCGATTGCAAAGCTCAAGGCGACAACGATTGTGGGCGGCGGCGACACCATCGACGCCATCAACGAGCTCAAGCTCGGCAAGAAGTTCACGCATTTGAGCACCGGCGGCGGCGCATCCTTGGACTTCTTCGCGGGAAAAGTGCTGCCCGGCATTGCCGCGCTGGAAGAGAATTATCGGATGCGGAGATAGCCGCACATTCGGCCCAGAAAACTATTTCTCAACAATCTGCAACGCAACACCCAATCGTTCTTGTGCGACCGCCACAATCGCCGTCTTCTCGGAAGAGAAATCCGACGCCGCACTCACTTCTGCCTCGCGCTGCCGTCGCTCGGCGTCTGCCTTCTGCGCAATGAGCGATTCCGCTTGTTTGCGCTCGCCTGCGAGCCGGTGGAGCACGTCGAGCTTGTCCGCTTCCGCAATGAGCCGCTCCTGCAGCTGCGTCAGCGCGCCATACTGCTTGAGGAATCCGCTGAGCGCTTCAGGAGTGAGCGCGTCCATCATCGCAATCACTTTTTCCTTTCTGCGGTCCTTCAGGTCAATCCGGTCCGCCTCGACTTCCTTGCGCATCGCGCGCAGGATGTGGAGAATCACAAGGTCACGGTCGCGGGCAAGCGTTTCCACCGGATTTGCGAGATAATCCCGGATGAGCTGTTGGTGATGGAGCGTCATATGCTCGTATTTCTTGAGCGCGGGCTCGAGCGCGGAGAATTGCTCGGAAATGCCGGCACGGAGCTGTCTCTTCGCAACCGTGTTCTGCTCGAGTTTTGCCTTCAAGTCCATCAGGAGCTGGTGTTCGGGACTGCTTTCCAATGCCCGGATGCGTGACTGGGTTTCCGCAAGTTCCTTCTCGGCGCACGCAAGGTCGGAGCGCGCAACGTGCGATTGTTCCCGTGCCTGGTTTTTCCTGAGCCGCGCGACAACCAGCGCGTCGATGGCAAGCCCGACCGCGTTGAGACTGTCGATGGGCGCACGGCACGCACCGAGCTCCAGAACCTGCCGTTCAAACTCGTGGATGCGATTGAGCACGTCCTTGGCTTCGTGCGAGAAGAATTCCTGCAAAACCTGAAAGGGACGGTTGACCGCGAGCAAGGTTGATTGCAGCGATTCGCGGAACTGCTGCTGGAACGCCGGAACGCCGTCGAGCTCCGGAATCGTGAGCGAGTGGACGAACTGCTCGATGCCGCGCACGAACGCGTCGCGGTTGCCGCCCATCACCTGCTTCGCCCGCTCGGGGATGTTCGGATTCATGAGCTGCGCGTGCTGGAGCGCGGCGATGCTGGACGCGATGGCGCCGAGCTGTTCCCGCATTGCGGGACGCTTCGCGTCGAGCTGTTGCTGGGCCAATTGGCGAGCCGCGGCAAGCTTTTGTGCAAGCCAGGACTCGAGCATATCCACGGCGACGGCTTCACCTTGCGGAGGTTCTGTTTTGCGGATGAGCTTCTTGAGGAAGGAAAGCATTCGTGTTTTTCGAGTTCGAATTGCTATATGAACGTTGTGAATTGCCATCGTGCAGTGTCGTTACGCGTTGGCGTCGTCTGAGTGTTGGTGAGTGCCGTTCCCAGGCAGGTTGGTAGTTCGTGCGTTATCGACTTCTGAGAATACGACGCCTCAAAACTGCTTGGGAACGGAGATGCAAGGAACTCAACGATATGAGCATATGCTGAATACCAACAACTCCCATCGAACGGCTTAAATAGGCAACAACCTCCCTCAACATCATGAAGCGTCCTTCGGAAAAGCAGCTCCACCGCAAAATCGCCGTTGAACGTATTCTCGGACTGTTTGCCCGCGCGGATGAAACCAAGGATCCGAAGCTCGCAAACCGGTATGCTCAGCTGGCCCGCAAAATCCAGATGCGCTTCAAAGTGAGAATGCCGGACGAAGTCCGATACCGTTTCTGCAAGAAGTGCGGCTCGTTCTGGAAGCCCGGCACGACCGTGCGCATTCGAACCCGGGAGGGCAAGGTCATCTTCACCTGCCTTGTCTGCGGTTCCATGCGAAAGAAACCCTCCTGGAAAAAAGTATAAAAGGTTTCTCAGCATAGCCGAATCCGGGGTTGGAATCAAAGCGGTGCA
>DATILO010000027.1:0-12464 GCA_035476335.1 Binatia bacterium
AAGGACATTCTTGCCTGGCTTCAATAAGCTCCATAACATTTATAAAGTGTTACACTCACTGTAAACTAAAATGAGGAAGCTCCTGCCGTTCATCCTGCTGCTCGCCGTGCTCGCGCCTATCGTCGTTGCTCAAGACTTGCCGGTCGGCGTGCTCAAAATCATCCAGTACCGCGAGCAATTGGCGGCAAGCATCACGTTCCTCATCGCGTTCCTCGCAGGCATCGTCAGCTTCACAAGCCCGTGCGGGTTTGTTCTCTTGCCCACCTTCTTCAGTTTCCTCTTCAAGGAGCGCAAGAAAGCCGTCTTGATGACGGCGTTCTTCTGCATTGGATTGGTGCTTGCATTCACCGCATTGGGCGTCACCGCCGCACTCCTCGGACAGTTCATCAACCAGTTCAAGGAGCCATTCGCGGTGCTGTCGGGATTCATCTTCATCGTTTTCGGCATCATGACGTTCCTCAACAAGGGCTTCACGTGGTTCCAATTCAAGCTCGACCATCACAAGGCAAAGAATGGACTCGGCATGATGTTGATGGGATTCTTCTTCGCGCTCGGGTGGACGCCGTGCGTCGGCCCGGTGCTCGGTGGAATCTTGTTGCTCGCGGCAAACGCGGGAACCATTGTCACGGGCACGAGCTACCTCGTGTTCTACGCGCTTGGCGTCTCGCTGCCGCTGCTTCTCGTCGCAATGCTTGCGGACAAGTTCGACCTCGCGAACAAGAAGTGGATTCGTGGCAGGGTGCTCACGTTCAAGCTCTTCGGAAAGGAAATCGTCACGCACACGTACAACGTCATCAGCGCGTTCATCCTCATTTTCATCGGCATCGTGATGATTACGTGGAAAGGCACGACGTTCTTCGAGATTTACGTTCCTCGACTGGTGCCGTGGAGCATGGAGTTCTTCTACACCGCGAATGACGCGCTCACGGCAACGCCGTTCTACACGTCAGGAGCGGCGCACATCATCGGTGTTGTCCTCGGCGTGCTCGTGCTCATCTGGCTCGGCTACGTCGTGGTGCGCGCGTGGAAGTCGTCGAGCGAGCTGTAGCGAACTGGAAGGTTTATATAGCACCGTGGGCGTCTTGAGAAAAAAGGTGACGCATGGCAGAACACAAGGTCCTCATCTACAGCACGCCGACGTGCCCCTACTGCAAGCAGACGAAAGATTTCCTCAAGCAGAACAACGTCAAGTACGCGGAAGTGGACGTTTCCTCTGATGAGAAGAAGGCGCAGGAAATGATTGAGAAGTCCGGCCAGATGGGCGTTCCCGTCATCGACATCGACGGACAAATCATCATCGGCTTCGACAAGAGCGCACTGAAGAAGGCGCTCGGCATTGCGTAACTTTAAATAGCGTTCTTGCTCTCTTTTGTGAAAATGAGGTGCCCGTGACATTGCTCTATCTCGGTGCGGACCATGCCGGATTCGCGCTCAAGGAACGGCTCAAGCAGTACCTCGAATCGAAAGGATTTCTCATCCGCGACTTCGGCGCGTGGGAATATGACAAGAATGACGATTATCCCGACTACGCGATTCCCGTTGCGGAAATGACCGTGCGCACGAAAGGCAAAGGGATTCTCGTGTGCGGTTCTGCAGAAGGAATCGCGATTGCCGCGAACAAAGTGCGGGGAGCGCGCGCGGTGCCCGTCTGGGACGTCGCGAGCGCGAAATTGAGCCGCAGCCACAATGATGCAAACATTCTCTGCCTGGCGGGCGGCAAGACCGTGACGCGCGCCAAAGGCATCGGTCTTTCCCTTCCCAAGGCAAAAAAGATTGTTGACGCGTGGCTCGCAACGCCGTTTTCCAGCGAGCAACGGCATCTGCGACGGCTGAAGAAAATCGAACACTATGAAAACCGCTGAAATCATTCCGGCAATCCTTGCAAAAACGAGGAATGACGCTCTGCGCAAGCTCCGGCTCGCAGAGAAGTCCGCGAAAAAGGTGCAGGTGGACATCATTGATGGCTCATTCGTCCGCAACAAGACGGTGACGCCGGATGCGTTTTCCGTGCGCACCAAGCTCGCGCTCGAATTTCACCTGATGGTCAAGCATCCCGAGGCGTACGTGCACGAAATTGCAGCGATGCCGCACGCCAAGACCGTCATCTTCCACCTCGAAGCCGTGCACTCGCATGACTACGCGCTCGCGCTCATCGAACACATCAAGTTCCACCAGTTACACGTCGGCATCGCGCTCAATCCGGAAACGCCCGCTTCGTACGTGAAGCGCTATCTGCCGTTGATTGACCAGGTGCTCGTCATGACGGTGCATCCGGGCTTCATGGGACAGGGATTTCTGAACATGAGCAGAAAAATCAGGCAACTGCGCGAATGGGCGCCGAAAATTGATATCGAAGTCGACGGTGGCATCCATCACGGGACCGCGAAACTTTGTCGAAACGCAGGAGCGAATTTGTTCGTGGTGGGAAGCGCGCTGTATGACGTCAAGGATTTCAAGAAAGCGTATGCGGTGATGAAAAGGGAAGTGAAGTAGTGCGTTTGCACCCGCTTGAGTTCCGTTCCCCGGCAGATTTGAGTCGTTTTCTCAGAAGTCGATAACGCACGAACGACAAAGCTGCTTGCGGTTAACGACTATTTCTTCTGCGGCAGCATCTTGGTTGCGCGAATCAATCCTTCCAGGAAGTCCGTGCCGCCGTAGCCGCCCAAGAACGCAATGAGCTTCATGTACGGCGTGCCGTCCAGCGCAAGCGCGAGCCCAACGCCAATCAGCAATGCGACGATGAGCGTCACGAAGAAATACCCAAGCTCGAACTTCACGTGCCGGTGATGTGCGTTCCACGCTCCCACAATGGCCCGCACCGCGCCTCCGAGAAGACCGAGGACGGCGCCTGCCACCAATGGGTTGTCGAGCATGAGCGGTGGAAAGCGCCCTGCATTTATAAGCCTATACGAGAAATGCGAACCAAACATTTATAAACAAAATCGGTGACGTGCTGCTTGGTAAAAGAGGCGATTAATGGCACGGATGCAGAAGATTACTGATACGAAGCAGCTCAAGCTCATTGCCAATACCGTTCGCCAGGACCTCATCAAATCCCTTGTCGCGGCCGGTTCGGGGCACAGCGGCGGTCCTCTCGGCATGGCGGACGTCTTCACGGCCCTCTACTTCAACGTGCTCAACCACGACCCCGCCAATCCGGGCTGGGAAGACCGCGACCGATTGATTCTCAGCAACGGCCACATCTGTCCTGTCCAGTATTCTGCGCTCGCGAACGCCGGCTACTTCCCGCGCGAAGAGCTCAAGACCTTGCGACAACTCGGAACGCGATTACAAGGACATCCGCACCGCGGAACGCTCCCGGGCATCGAAACCACCTCAGGACCGCTCGCTTCCGGCTTGAGCCAGGCAGCAGGCATGGCCTACGCCGCGCGCATGGACAAGAAGACCTGGCGCGTCTATTGCCTGATGAGCGACGGCGAACTCGAATCAGGACAAATCTGGGAAGCCGCACTCTGGGCAGGCAAGTACCGACTGCACAATCTCACGGGCGTCATCGACCGCAACAACATCCAAATCGACGGCCATACCGAGGACGTCATGCCCTTGGAGCCGTTACGCGAGAAATGGGAAGCGTTCGGCTGGCACGTCATTGACGTCGACGGACACAACCACGAACACCTCGTTGCCGCGTTCAAGGAAGCCCAGGCCATTTACGAAAAACCCACGCTCATCATTGCTCATACGATTCCCGGACGGGGCGTGAGCTACATGGAAAACGACCACGAATGGCACGGCAAGCCGCCGACAAAAGAACAAGGCGACGTCGCGCTCGCAGAACTCGAGCACTGGCGTTCTGAAATCGAGCAGGGAGCGGACTGATGCGAACCAACCCCGCGATTGCCGATCTCACGGGCGAAGTCAAGCAGGTACCGATACGAAACGGCTACGGCGAAGGATTGCTGATTGCGGGCGAGAAAAACAAGAACGTCGTCGTTCTATGCGCGGACTTGAGCGAGAGCACGCGCTCCCTCGGATTCCAACTCAAGTATCCTGAGCGTTTCGTCGAAGTCGGCGTTGCCGAGCAGAACATGGCATCGCTCGCTTCCGGATTCGCGATGGCCGGAAAGGTGCCGTTCATTTCCTCCTATGCAATGTTCTCTCCTGGCAGGAACTGGGAACAGATTCGAACAACCATCTGCTACAACAACACGAACGTCAAGGTTGCCGGAGCGCACGCAGGAGTGAGCGTCGGTCCGGACGGCGCGACGCACCAGGCCATCGAAGACGTCAACATCATGCGCGCGATTCCGAACATGACCATCATCGTTCCCACAGACGCGATTGAGGCGCGCAAGGCAACGGTTGCGGCTGCCGAATTCATCGGGCCCGTCTACCTTCGGTTCGCGCGCGAGAAAACCCCGATTGTCACGACCGATGCCACGCCGTTCCAGATTGGCAAGGCGGAAGTGTTCGTCGAAGGCGATGATGTCCTCATTGTCGCGATGGGCACGATGGTGTATGAAGCGTTGATGGCCGCAAAGGAACTTGAGAAGGAAGGCGTCAGCGCAGCAGTCATCAACTGCCACACCGTCAAGCCGCTTGACACGAAGACGATTCTCGACTGGGCTCGGCGCTGCGGATGCATCGTGACGGCAGAAGAGCACCAAATCACCGGCGGCTTGGGTTCCGCGGTTGCAGAGATTGTTTCCCAAGAACACCCGGTTCCGGTGCAGCGCATTGGCGTGCAAAACCGCTTCGGACAAAGCGGTCCTCCTGAAGAATTGCTGAAACTCTACGGCTTGAAGGCGTCGAACATCGCGCAGGCAGCGCGGGACAGCATCCGGCTCAAGTTCGCGCATGCCGCCCAGCTGACGCACAAGGTCACCGTCTCACCGAGAGGACCGACCGCAAAGAGCGCAGCTCAGCGAGTCCTTGGAGCGGTTCCGCAGGACGTCACCTTCAAGGTCCGCAACGGCATGGTCATCCGGAGCATTCCCGAACTCCACAAGGCCGTGCTCGCGATGGACCAGGCGACATTCCAGTACCACGTCAACGACCAGCGCAACGATTTCGCGCAATGGATTGAGGACGTCCAACAGGACCACGAACTCGCGCACGTGCTCAAGAACGCGAGAACGAAAGCCGCAGTGGTGCGCCTGCTGGGAACGCGGATTGGACAATTGCACCAGGTCAAACGATGAAGAAAGGGAACAAGCGCGGACGAACGACAAAACTGCCGGGGAAGAAGAGCAAGGGTGCTCATACGACGAAGAGTGCTCAGAAGCTTCACGGCATTCACGCGCATCGCGAGAAGAACGCTCCCCGATGCCCGTCGTGCAATTACTGCCACATCCTCTTGAGCACGTCGCCGTCCTGTCCGATGTGCAAGATGTGCGGCGGCTGCAGCAAAAAGCTCATGCACTGCTCCTGCCGCGAGGGCGAATGATGGCAAAATCCGCGAAGCACCATTCGAAAGCTCATCACGCAAAGAAATCTCATTCGGCAGCTCCGGCCGCGGCTCAGAATTCAAAATCTGCACAAGAAGTATCCCACCTTCTCATGTTCCACGGACAGGAATGCTTCCACTGCCGCAACATGGACCCGCTCGTCGAACGATTGGAAAAGGAATTCGGCATCAAAATCACGAAGCTCGAAGTGTGGCACAACGAGAAGAATGCCCAGAAGCTTGAGGAAGCCGACCAGGGCAGGTGCGGCGGCGTGCCTTTCTTCTGGAATTCCAAGACGCGCAAGTGGATTTGCGGCGAAACGGGCTATGACGAACTGAAGGAGTGGGCAGGCATATGAAACCGAAAGTCTTTGTCACGCGCAAGATTCCCGGCGAAGGCATTGCGCTCCTCCAGCAACGATGCGACGTCAAGGTCGCTCCGCAGAACGCCCCGATTTCCCGCAAGGAACTGCTGAAAGGCGCGAAGTGGGCTGACGCGCTGCTCACGCTCCTCACGGACAAAATCGACGCGGAAGTGATGGATGCCAATCCCAACCTGAAAATCATCGCAAACTACGCAGTCGGGTACGACAACATCGCGATTCCCGAAGCGACCAAGCGCGGCATTCCCGTCACGAACACTCCCGGCGTCCTGACGGAATCCGTAGCCGAACACGCCGTCGCGCTCATGCTCGCGGTGGGGAAGCGCTTGCTCGAAGCAGACCCGTTTCTCAGGGCAGGCAAGTACAAATCCTGGGACCCGTTCCTGCTGTTGGGAACCGAATTCGACGGCAAGACCGTTGGCGTCGTCGGCACCGGAAGAATCGGAAGCGTCTTCGTGAAAGTCGCGCGCGCCATGAACATGAACGTCCTCTACAACGACGTCAACCGCAACGCCGAGATGGAACAGCAATTCCAGGCGCAGTATGTCGATTTGGACACGCTCCTGAAGCAATCCGATGTCGTTTCCATCCACGTACCCCTGCTGCCCACGACGCGGCACTTGATTGACGCGAACAAGCTCAAGCTCATGAAGAAGACCGCGATTCTGATTAACACGTCCCGCGGACCCATCGTGGATGAAAAGGCGCTCGTTGCCGCGCTGAAGAAAAACCAGATTCGCGGCGCCGGCCTTGACGTGTTCGAATTCGAGCCCAAGCTCGCGCCCGGCCTCGCGAAGCTCAAGAACGTCGTGGTGACGCCGCACATCGCTTCCGCAACCGAGGAAGCGCGCAACGAGATGAGCAAGCTCGCTGCCAAGAACATTCTCGCCGTGCTGAGCGGCGAAATTCCTCCCGCATTGGTGAACAAGGACGTCGTCCAGACTGCGTGGAAAAGGACCGGTGCATAGTTTTTCGTTGCTCAAACGACAAATATCGTGCTGAGCAGCGACGTGAGCTCAACGACGCGCGAGCGAAAGACTTATAAATCGAAACCCGTTCCTCCTGATTAACACATCGACCAAAGGGGGCCTTTCTTTCAAGCCCCCGATATTTTTCTCATGGCCGTCATCCGCGAAACCACGATTCCGAAAGCGCCGTTAGCGCGACTGATGCTCAAAGCCGGCGCTCAAAGAGTTTCTCAAGACGCCGTCAACGCGATGGAAGAACTCCTCGCGGCCAAAGCAAAACACATCTGCGCCCAAGCAATCACGATTGCGAAGCATTCCGGCAGAAAGACGGTCACGGGCGGCGATGTCAGAATTGCGGCGAAGCAGTAGGCAACATTTATATGCAGATATTGGCGTTCCCGTTCTATGCGCAAAAGGGTGCCTCCGGGAGTAAGCTTGCTCTCCTGGGCGACCGGCGTCCGCTGGTTCGGCTGGGGGCTCTTTGAAGCGCTGCTTCCCGTCTTTCTTTTCTCGTTCGCCCACACCTATGCTGAAACAGGACTCTTGAGTTCCATCTACAACATCGCGTTCATGCTCTCGTGGCCGCTCGCAGGAATGCTCGCAGACCGCGTCGCAAGCAAAACCATCATTGTCGCAGGACTCCTGCTCTATCCGTTCATAAGCATCAGCTATTTTCTCGCAGGCGTCTCGGGCTTTGCGCTGTTCATCGTCATCGCGCGAGTCTTGAACGGCGTCGGATACGCGTTCGACAGCGTCGGGCGCGACACGTATTTCCGCGCACATACTCCCCCGAAATCAATCGCGTCAGCATTCGGCTACTCGAACACCGTCACGCATTTCTGCTGGATTGGCGCAGTCCTGCTCAGCATGCTCATCGTTCCGTTCGTGCCGTTGCACTGGCTCTTCCTGGCAATCATCCCTACGGTCATCATCACTATCTTCATGGTCCTGCGGCTCCTGCCCGACCACACGGAGAAATTCAAGGACGGGCTTCGCAAGGCAGTATCAGGAGGCGTGTATATCGGACTCCTCCGCGAAATGCGCTCGTGGAGCACCGGGCTTCAGCTTTCTGCAGTTCTGACGTTCTTCACCGGATTCATCGCGACGCTCGCCGAATTTTTCATTCCCATCTATGCGTACGTGCAAGGCGCAAGCTTGCCCCAAGTCATCTTCATTTCAGTCATTCTCAACATTCCGCAGCTGTTCGGCACGTGGCTGGGACGCATCGCGGACCGCAACCACGTGAAATCGCTGCTCGCAGGGCTGGGATGCGTCTGCCTGCTCCTTGCAGTCTTGACATTTTCGCAGGGCTACCTCTGGCAGTTGGTCGTGGTGTTCGGCATCGGTATCGTGCTCGAACTCATCGACCTTGCCGGCGACGGCATCACCACGCACTTGGCACACCCGCGGCATTACGGCAGAATCAGCGGAGCAATGGAAGGGCTTGGTGATTTAGGAAGCGTTGCGGGACCGGTTGTCCTTGGACTGCTCCTTGACAAGGCAGGAATGGCGTTCACCGTCTGGTCCCTTGCAGGAGTTGTTCTTGTGCTGGGAATCGTTGTCTATGCGGCAAGAGCGTCATTTGGAGCCGTGGCGGCGAAGCAGTAGCTTCCCTTATTCAGCCCTTCCCGATGCGGTCCGTGGTCTGACGCAACCGTGACCAGCGTGCCTCGTTTGTCGACGAGAAAACTTGTATGCGTGCTATTTAAGATGATGCTGAAGTGTTTAGATTTTTCTTTTGTGCAGTCGCTGCATTGCTAACTTGCGTAGGTGCTGAGATTTCATCTAAGCGTTTGCACAAGAAGCTTGCGAACGCCAGAAGTTCTCGTGCACGTACTGGGTCCCCGCCCGACGTATCCTCATGAGCAGGAGGATTGCGTGCTACTGCAATAGCCCCTGAATGCAGAAACATCATGCCTCGTTGGTAGTTCCTTTCGGCCTCAGTCACGTGCGCGTTGAACTTGAGCGTGGGCGAGTCGGTTCCGAACACTTTCTGCATAAGCTCTTGACCATCAAGCTCGTTTCGTCCTGACTTTTCCTTAACTATGTTGTTCAGGCGCTTGTATGCCTTGAACACGGCATCATCGTATTCTCCGTCGTCAAAGAGCTTCTTGCTCACTTTGGTAATCTCTGGATGAATGTCCAGACTGGCAAAGTAGTCGGTTGTCGCCGCTGTTCCAGGGGTTGTCCTAGTTCCATGCCGATATCTTTGGATCCAGCCTCCTGCATCTTTCCGGAGAAACTCGCAGCTCTTTAGAATGACGGATATATTTGCGCAAGTCGTACCAAACTGGTCACGCAACAGCGTATTGACGGTACTTGCGCTGGCTTCCTTTTCGAAAGCACCTTGTTTCCACAGTTCACTCACTTCAGCTTTGACGGTCATTCGCTCACCTTGCGATTGCGCATCTCGGCAACCACGCGTTCGCCAGTATTTGTCAATACGTAGCCGTCTTCACGAGCGTCTATCCAGCCATTACTTCGGCATCTGAAAATCTTGTCGCTTGGATTTGCGGGCACTTTTTCCTTCGCATCCTTGAAGCACTGGATGAGATCCGCGGTTGTCCACACGGCCTTGCCTTGGTTGTGTTCCATGAAATACCCGAAACACAGAGCTTTCTCATTGTCGTTCTCGGTGTGATGCTCGAACAGAAACTCCTTGATTGATTGAGGCTTTGTTTGCGCCGGCGGCTGCGGACTTACCGATGACCTGTCTGCTGCAGAACCAGTATCATGTTTCGCTCCCAACATCAGGCCGACTATTACGCCGTTGAGAATTTCTCCTCTGAATTCTGTCTCATCCTTCGTCGCGTCTTTCGCGAGCTTAATGACTTCATGTATTTTGTTTTTGTCCATGCTTACCACCCACTTCTTTCAATATCTTGATTGCTTCCATCTCGCCCGGCACTGTGAGCCGGTACGCGGTTAGTGTGCTTCCTTTCGGACCCTTCTTGTGAACAACGTGCGAAGGATAGCCGTGCAGCGTTGTACTCAAGTTATCCAAGTTTTTCTGATCCAATCCGAGGTCGATTAGCTTACGCCTCAATTCGGCGGAGTTGAGCTCGGTTACGCCGAATGCGTACTTCATCATGAGCAAGTACAACATGGTGGCGCGATATTGACGTGCTGATTCCTTCGTTCCTTCCGTTGCGATGGGGTAAATCAACCGCGCATCTGAGCCGTAGTAATCAAACACGTGCTCCAACACGACACCGTCCTTTTCGATGAGTTCCTTGAGTCGAATGATGCCCTCCTTTGACAGCGCCCGTGCGCTTGCCTCATCGTTGGAGGTGGCATGTACTATTTGTTTCTTTCGTTTTTGTATTTTTTTTACTGGTATCTCTGTCGCTACTAGTTCATGAATGGTCTTATCGAGCATCTGTGGGATGATGGTGTACTTGCCGCCGCCTTCAGAGATATAGTTGTCACGAACAAGCTTTCCGATTGCTGGCGCTAATGCCTGGACTGACACGCGGAGAGCGGATGCCAGTTCTTCTGTATTCGAGCTTCCTTCCGTGGCCAACTGAAGCTCGTGTGCGAAGTATTTGCCTACGAGATATGCTCGAATATTGTCTGCAACAGAGAGGTCTTTCTTCTCGATAAACACCTTCCCTGTAGCGCCATCAAGCCAGAGGATTGATTTGGCTTGCTCGACATGTTCCTTGAGCTTCAGGAGCACATCTTTTTCGCTCCTAACCAAGCCCTGGAGGATTTCTTTTCTTGTTTGTTCGTCAGTTGACATTTGTTATCACCGCCTTTTGAGAGCCTCAATGGGGTTATAAGCATTATTGTTCTATAAAATATAGGTGTTTAGTTCACCTTATGGTGTTAACAACATGAGCGTCCTGCGGCGCAGACTTGAAACGTAATCCTTCAGGGTGTGGAGTGGGTGAGTAAAGATGTGGAGTTCAGAAAGCGAGAGTTCCATTTCGACAAAGACCGTCGATAAAGTTCTTGGTTGTTTAGAAGATTGCGCGTTCTCTACGCGTGTGCGTGTAGTTTTGTTTCCAGAAGCCGCTCTTGTCGCAGAACTTACGAGTAACTCTTCCGTTCGCTTTCCGACCCAATAGCTTTAAAAGGGCATCCTATCCCTCCTTTAAGTACGGGCGTGTGGTCTAATGGCATGACGCATCCTTCGCAAGGATGAGGCTCCGGGTTCAACTCCCGGCACGTCCATATACATTTATATGGGCTGGTAGTTAAACCCGGTATAACGCGCCGCTGGCAGCGGTGAGGCTCGGGGTTCAAATCCCCGCCAGTCCATTTGGGGAGTTTCATGGCAATCAAGGCAGTACTGTTCGACTTTTGGGGGACCCTGGCAGAGAACGGAACCTATTCGCCGACCAAGGGGACGCTCAGGATTCTCCGCATCCCCATCGATTACAAGGAATTCATTGTCCGATTCGAAAATGCGTTCTTCACGAAATCGTACCCGACGCAGGAAGACGCGTTCCGCGCGGTATGTGATGAGTTCCGCGTGCGCCCGCTGCCCATCGTGTTGAGCAAGATGGTCGGATTGTGGAACAAGAACAAGCTCTTCGCGCGCCCGTATCCGGAAACCGTGGAAGCGCTCGCGTCATTGAAGGAGCGCGGCCTCAAGCTCGCGGTCGTGAGTAACACGCAAAAGGGAGCCGTTGAAGATGTCATCGCCAAGCACAATCTCAAGCAATACTTTGACGCGGTTGTTCTTTCCTGCGAGCACGGCGTCCTCAAGCAGGAAGGCAAGCTCTACGACATCGCGCTGGAACAGCTCGGCGTCTCGAAGGACGAAGCCATCGTCGTGGGCGACAGCATCGAGACGGATTTGGAAGGCGCCAAGGCAGCAGGCATCAAGGGCATCCTCATCGACCGCAAAGGCCGCAGGGAGTATCCGGACAAAATCGCGACCTTGAACGAAGTCGAAAACTTCCTATGACGGACTGCATCTTCTGTAAGATTCTCGCACAACAAATCCCTTCCCACAAAATCTACGAAGACGACCGCACCTATGCATTTCTGAGCATCCAGCCCGTGAATCCGGGACACGCACTCGTCATTCACAAACATCATCACGCAGATATCTTTGACACGCCTGAGCAAGACCTGAAAGACCTCATCGTGGCAGCGAAGCACGTCGCAACGAAAATCAAGAATGTCCTCAAGCCGGACGGCATCAACATCGGCATGAACAATGAAGCTGCCGCGGGACAGGTCATCTTCCACGCGCATTTGCACGTCATCCCTCGCCTGTCCAACGACGGCTTCAAGCACTGGCCGCATAAGGATGCCAAACCTGAAGAGCTCAAAGCCATTGCCGACAAGCTGCGCTAGCGTTGCATTCTGCATTGCACTTTCTCTCGCACAGTGATTGCACTTTCGCAAGGATTTTAAGCTCCAAACACCATAAAAAGACCATGCTTGACAAGGATACGGAGAAGAAAATCCTTGATTTTGTCTACCCGCAGCCGCGCAGCGTTCAGGAAATCGCCCACGTGATTGACAAGAACTGGCGCACGGCGGACGCTTATATAGAGAAAATAGCAAAGGAGACCGGTCAGATTTCTGCGCGCATCTTCCGCGGCGGTACTCGAGGAGCCTTAAAAATCGTGTTCTGGAGCAACAAGGAACGCATCAGTTCCACAGAGTTCCAGGAACGGCTCTTCAAGCGCATCGAGCTGGGACGCAAGAAGGAAGACTTCTCACCGTTCGAACTCTACGCATACGTTC
>DATILO010000028.1:0-6747 GCA_035476335.1 Binatia bacterium
ATTCACGTTTGAGGAAAAGGGTGAGACCATGACCGCCGACGGCGAAGTTGTAATGAAGAAAATGGTGAACGCGCTCGCACAACAGAGCGCACAGCAGCTGAAGCAGGACCAGCATGTCGAGAATTTCAAGCGCATCGTCCCGAGCCTGATTGACAAGGGACTCGACAACATCAATCTCAATATGTTCTCCGAGGACATGCGTCTCGGACTGCTCAACGCGATGGGCGACGAATACGCGCGCAAGGGCAAGCTTCCGGAAGCCATCAAGGCATTCATCCTCGCGGGCAACAAGGCAAAGCTCGTCGACATCGGCGCGGACTACGAGCGCGTCGGGCTCTTCTCGAACGCCATTGACGCCTACCGCCTCGCGGACTCCACCGACAAGCTTCTCAAAATCGGCAACAAGTGCCTCGACGATGGCCGCACTGCAGACGCAATCAAGGCGTACCGCCTCATCGGCAACGTCGACAAGCTCGTGAAGGTCGGCGAGGACTGTCTTGCCAAGGGCAAGTGGGACTACGCCATCGAAGTCTTCTCCGCAATCGGCAACAAGGTCAAGCTCGCGCAAGTGGGCGACAAGTGCCTGCAGGAAAACCAGATCGGCTATGCCGCAAAAGCGTACGAGATGTCGGGAGACGCCGACAAGCTCAACGTCCTCGGCGACACGTGTCTCCGACAGGGACTTTTGAGCACGGCGCTGCAGTCGTACACGCAGTCAGGCAACACCGTGATGATCCAGTTCATCAAGGAAAACTTCCGCCAATAAGCCATGGAAAAGTGCCATAAGCACAACAAGGAACTCGTCGGCGGCTGCATGTGGTGCGGCAAGCGGATGTGCGACTACTGCATCGCGCGCAAGGAAGGGCTCAAGATTTACTGCGAAATCTGCGCGCAAAATCTGGGACCGCCTCGCCGGACGATTCCGAAAGTGGAGCCCAAGCAGGCGCCGGTCGTCGAGGAACGCCGCGTCGAGCCCATCAAGCGGCGGAAGCCGGACAAGGACGGCTATTTTGATTTCACCCAAATCCGCCAGTGAGGAATCACCATGAACGTCAATGATGTCGCAAAAATGAACCAGCTCATGAAGGAGCTCCAGAAGCACGGCATAGCCCAGACCGCGCCGGAAGCATTCGAACAGGCGCAGGAAATCGTGGGCGAGCCGAAGGACGTCGTGACCATCAATGAGGAGGGAGTTCACGTGGAGACCGCAACCGTCGGAAGCGCGCTCATCGAGAGCCGCGTCAACCTTTTGCTCGATATGCACAACAAGAAAATCGAGAGCACTTTTCTCGTGATGAAGGACACGATTTCCGCCCTCGCGATGGAAATCGAGAAGCTCAAGTTCGAGCTCAAGAAATTCTCGGACACCAAGGCGCACAAAGTGGTGCACGTGGTGCAGGAGACGCAAAAGGCGTTGAAAACCGAGGAGAAGGCGCCGCACCCGCGCCAGGGCAACTACCAGCCCGGCGACGTCGCCATCGACAAGATGTTCTACTTCGGGCATAAGTAGGCGTCACGTGCACCTTCGTACGTCCCGCGTCCCCGGCAGTTTTGAGTCGTCGTTTTTGAAGTCGATGACGCACGAACGACAAACATTGCCACGGTGCAGCGACGCGGTGCAGACGTTTCTGAGCATAACATTTAAAAGCCATCACGAAGGCATTTCCTCTATCAACGCGAGGGTGCCGGAGTGGCCAAACGGGTTCGCCTCAAGAGCGAATGGCTTAGCGCCTACGCAGGTTCGAATCCTGCCCCTCGCATGCCGAGAGGGTGATGTAGTTTGAAAATTTGTCCAGAATGCAAGAAAAAAGTTGCAGAGAATGCCAACCCTTGCCCTTCTTGCGGCCACAAGTTCGGTGAGCGTGGAAAAGGAGGCACTATGCTTCTTTTAGGCATATTCTCATTTCTCATATTTCCTTTTACTCCAGGGATTTTTAGTGTTCTTTTCTTGTTAGGAGGAATATTTTTCGTATTGTTAGGACTATTTAGGCTCGTAAAAGGTTAATATGACTCAAGAAAGACAATCTCAGTTCCCCCCGGGCGTCGAAATCATCACCGTCGGCGGCACCGGAGAAGTCGGCCGCAACATGACGGCCGTGCGCGTCGATGATGAAGTCTTTCTCTTTGACATGGGCCTGCACATGCCCAACTACATCAAGTTCACGGACGAGGACATTTCCGACTTGGGCAAAATCAGCGTTGATGCGCTCCGCAAGGCCGGGGCGATTCCCGACGACAACAGCATCAAGCATTGGCGCAAGAACGTCAAGGCCATCTTTCTCGGGCACGGGCACTTGGACCATATCGGAGCCGTGCCGTTCATCTCCAAGAACTATTCCGCGCCCATCATCGGAACTCCCTATACCATCCAAGTGCTCAAGACCATGATGAAGGACGAGAAAATCCAGCTCAAGAACCGGCTGGAAACGCTCAACCCGAATGCTACCCGCAAAATCACGAAGAACGTCACCGTCGAGTTCGTGCATGTGACGCACAGTATCCCGCAAAGCGTTTTAGTTGCGCTGCACACCAAGTACGGCGTCATCCTCTACGCGACCGACTTCAAGTTCGACAACAATCCCGTGCTTGGCAAGCCGCCGCACTACGAATGCCTCAAGAAACTCGGCGATAAGGGAATTCTTGTCGCCATCGTTGACGCGTTGTACGTGACGACGCCCGGAAAGATGCCTTCGGAAATAATTGCGCGCGAACTGCTCAGGGACGCGATGCTCGGCGTGGACAACCGCGGCAAGGCGCTCGTCGTCACCACCTTCAGCAGCCACATCGCGCGCCTGAAGAGCATCGTGGATTTCGGAAAACAAACGAAAAGGAAAATCCTGTTCATGGGACGCAGTCTCGCGAAGTACACGCAGGCTGCAGAAGACATTGACCTCTATAACTTCACGAAAAGCGGCGTGGACATCTTCAAGTACGGCAATCAAGTCAAGCGAAAGTTCAGGGAAATCATGAAGCGCGGCAAGGACAAATTCTTGTTGGTCGTTACCGGGCATCAAGGTGAGCCGAAGAGCATGCTTGCAAAGATGATCAATCACAAGGTTGACTGGCGTTTCGTGAGCGACGACCACGTCATTTTCGCATCGCGCGTGATTCCGGTCGAGCCGAACATCTCCTACCGCAAAGCCATCGAGGGACAGCTCCAGCGCGAAGGCGTCCGCATGTACACGGACATCCACTGCTCCGGGCACGCAGCCCGAGAGGACATCCGCGAATTCCTCAAGCTCACGCGCCCGCGGCACTTGATTCCGACGCACGCCGAGCCGAACAAGGTCGCGAGCTGCGTCCAACTCTGGCAGGACATGGGCCAGCCCGTGAAGAATGCGCATACCTTGCGACCGGGACAGCGCCTCAAGCTCGCGTGATTCGTAACTCCAGAATAATAATTCTTATAAAGCCGTGAACGTCCGTTTGCCCAGCACATTGGGGGTCACTATGGTCAAATTGGTACTTGCAGACGCTTCTTATCTCAAAGACAGCATTTCCGTCATTTCCGAACTCGTGAACGAGGCGCGCTTCAAAATCACGAAGGACGCGATTGAACTCATTGCGATGGACCCCGCGAACGTCGCCATGGTCATCTTCAAGCTGCTGTCAAGCTGCTTTACCGAATATGACGTCCCGAAAGACCAGGAAGTCGCCATCAACCTCGCGAGTCTCAAGCAGGTGCTCAAGCGCGCGTCGCCGAGCGATGTCCTGACGCTCGAGATTTCTGCCGAGAACAAGCTCGTTATTGAATTGAAAAGCAACACGACGCGTACCTTCCAGCTTCCCATCATCGATTTGGAAGAGAAGGAACAGCGCGTTCCCAACTTGAACTTCCCGGTCAACGTTTCTACATCAAGCACGGTCTTGAATGACGCGATTTCGGACGTCGACATCGTTGCCGAGAGCGTGAGCTTCTCCGCTGATGGAGATAGATTCATTGTTTCTGCAGAAGGCGACCTGAGCAAGGCGCACATCGACGTCAAGCAGGGCGACGAAACGAACATTCGTTCTGAGCGAAAGACAAAAGTGAAGGCGAAGTACTCGATTGAATATCTGAAAAAGATGATTCAAGCCGCAAAGCTCGCCGAGCGCGTCGAAATCCACTTCGACGACAACTATCCGCTGCGTTTGGATTACAAGGTCATTGACAAGCTGTCGATGAGCTTCATTCTCGCGCCGCGGGTTGAGAACGACTAAGCAAGAACTCTCTCCGCATTCTTCCTGATTGCTTCGTCCTGCGGGAATCGCTTCACCGCGAGCTCCATGAGCTTCTTCGCGTCCTGCTTTCTTCCCGCATTGGCGTAGAGCACTGCGAGGTTGTTAATCGCTTGAGGCGCATTCGGGCTCGAGGCGTTGTGGACGATGCTTTGCTCGTACGCCTTGATGGCGTCCTCGACACGCTTCTGTGACAGGAGCACATTCGCGATGGTGAACCAGACGTTCTTGTACGCGGGCTCGAGCTGGACGACTTTGCCGTAATATTCGAGCGCCTTGCCGATTTTGTTCTGCTCCTGCATGAACTGACCCGCGAGATAGAGCGCACGGACGTTTTCCGGATCGTCTGCGAGCTGCTTGAACGTGAGCCAGGCATAGTAGCGCGTCTTGTGCTTCACGTTCGCGAAAAGAATTCCGTAGTGATGGACAGGAATGTTCGCATCCGCAATCACGCCCTCGGCGGCTTCGATGCGGTGCTCGATGAGCTCGTGCACGCGGTTCTCGAAACGGTATTCCTTCCTGTTGCGGAAGAGCCGCACCATGCGGATGGGTCGGTAGGCGTGCGCGCGCATCGTCAGCTCCGAAGGGATGCAGGAGACACAGCCAAGACCGGCCTGTTGCACGTAGTTGCGCAACTCGAGCTTGAACGCGTCCGCTTTCGCGGTTTCAATGGTGTATTTCAGCTTCTTGAAATCATCTGCCGTCATCTTCTCATCAGCGTCAAGCACGAGAATCCAGTCTTTGGTGGCTTTTTCTAAGGCGGCATTCTTCGCGGTCGCGAAGTCGTGGTCCCACGGCAGTTCGATGACGGTCGCACCAAAGGATTTCGCGATGTCAATGCTCGTGTCCGCGCTTCCCGTGTCGACAATAATGATTTCGTCAACGAACGGCTTTGCCGCCTCGAGGCACTGCGGAAGCCATTTTTCCTCGTTCTTCACAATCATGCAGAGGGAAAGGGAAGTCATCTATGCTGGTGCCTCGTACACGTGTTAAAAAGCTTTCCCTGCCATACTGTTCACGTCGCTGCACCGTGGCAATGTTTGTCGTAGCGTTTCTCACGATAGATAAACGACGACTCAAAACTGCCGGGAAGCACGTGCAAGGGTGCAAACGAACGCAGAACTCACTCAATCGTGGACAGCTTCGACTCAATCTTCGCGAGTTCGTCTTCGAGCATTTCAATCTTGGACTTTTGGTGGACTGCGGGTTTTCTGGGTGCAGAACGCTTCACCGGAACAGGCATCGGCGCCTCAACACGATGCGGAGCGACCTTCATCGCGTTGGCGGGCAATCGCGTCTTGAGCTGTCCGGAAATGATGCGCAACGCGCTCAGCATCTTCTTCAATTCCAGCATCCGCAATTCCTTTTCCTGACGCAATGAGCGAATGTGCTCGAACTTCTTGAGACAATCGAGAATGGCCTTCTGCGACGTGAGCACGTCCCGCCGCAACTGCTTCGGCTCGTGCACGCCCGCATAGAAGACGTGACTATCCTTCATACTCCGGCTCCAACAGGCGCTTGTCGATTTCCTCGAGCTTCGTTTCGATTTCCGAAAGCTCGGACTGCCACGCCTCGAACTCGGCATCCTCCTGGGACTTGAGCTGCGTGATGCGGTTGAGGACGGCTTTCGCCTGCTGCACCTTCTCGCGCGCGAGGTTCACGATGTCGGTGACATCCTTGTACTCGTCGAGCTTGACGAAGACGGGCATTTCATCCATGAGTTTCACCTTCCAAACAACACTTCATCCACATATGTGAGCTTGCGCTGCACGTCCTCGAGCGACTGGCGCCAGAGTTCGAGCTGCTTTTCCTGCGCGGCCTTGACGTCATGCAGTTTCTTGAACGACTCGTCCGTTGCGGAGAGCTTTGATTTGATGGCCGTGACGCCATTGAGAATCATCTGATAATCCTGCACGCTGACAAAGAGCGGGCCTTCGCGGTCAATCCGGTGCGGCGCTCGCGGTTCAGGCATCGGTTCGGACGACTCCATCGGAGCTTCGTCCATCGGTGCGAGTGCCTCGAGTTCCTGCGGTGGCTCGGGGAAGTCCATTGCTTCGGGATGTTCCTCCAGGTCCGGCATCGGCGGCGGAGGGAGCATCATCGGTTCTTTCTTTTTTCCAAATACGTCGAAGAGTCCCATCGCGGTTACCCCCGACTGTTCCTTTATGTACTGCATTAAAAGATTTGTTCCGCATCCATGAGTAGTGAAAATGGCAATTTTTGGCCGGAAATCTTCCGGATTTCGGAGCCCAACGCTTTTGAAGGGCAGCATGCTCGCATCAGCATGCGCTGGTGGCTTCTCTTCATGCTCGTGCTGGTCGCGGCTCCCACAGTTGCCAAGCCCATGATACTCAAAGTGCCCTTGGTGCTTGACATTACTCACAACAGCTCAGCAGTGGAAAACGTGAGTAATGATACTCGTGAGTCTGCGTACGATATCCCTGTCCTTAACTCAACAACGCCAACCGCAGCAGTCGTTTATGACACCTCCACGACCAGCATCAAGCCCATCGCGATTTGGCTCTTCCT
>DATILO010000029.1:0-5640 GCA_035476335.1 Binatia bacterium
CCACGCAACCAAAATCGCACGAGCAGCATTCGATATTCACGCAACCAAGCTCCGCCCCGACGAGCCGTTCATGTGGGCGTCCAAGTATTTCATGCCGATTTACAACGATAACCGCATGTTCCTGGCGCATCCCGAGCATCGCAAAATGGTCGCCGAAGGGTTTGCGGACATCGTGAAGACGAAAGGCATCGAGATTGACTTCATTGCCGGCACGTCAACGGCAGGCATTGCTCCGGGAACGTCGCTTGCGGACCTGCTCCACGTGCCGTTTACGTATGTTCGTGACAAGCCCAAAGACCACGGTCTCAAGAACCAGATTGAGGGGCTCGATAACGACAAGGACTATGGCGGCAAGCGCGTGCTGGTCGTCGAGGACTTGATTTCAACAGGCGGCAGTTCTGCGGCGGCAGTGCACGCTGTGCGGAACGCCAACGGCAAGGTTGACCACGTCTTTTCCATCTATCATTACGGTCTCGATGACGCGGTGAAGATGTTCGATGGCAAGATTCCTTTTGACAAGAACGGCACGCGGCTGAATCCTTCGTGTCAGGTTCATTCGCTCTTGAGTTACGACCACTCCATCAAAATCGCGCAGGACATCGGTTATGTTACTGCGGAACAGGCGGCCATGCTCAAGGATTGGCGCGCGGACCCGTTCGGCTGGGGCGCAAAGCACGGATGGCACTATATGCGCGGAAAGGAAACCGCAATCCTGAACGACGAGGAGGCAATGGCGCGCCAGCGCGTGTGTCTGGCACTTGACGTCTCGACGGTGCGCGAAGGCGTTTCGCTCGCGGACGGACTGAGCGACCTGGTTGGGCTGTACAAGATTGGCAAGGAATTGCACGCGGCAGCGTGCAACGAAGGCGTTCCTATCGTGCAGAAGATCTACGAGGCGGGCGGCGGCGTGTTCCTCGACCTCAAATTGCACGACACTCCGCAGACCGCCTACAAGTTTTTCAAAAGTGCGGTCGTGCCGGGCGTTGAAATCATCAACCTCCACATTCCCGGCGGTGAAGCGATGTGCAAGGAAGCCATGCGCGGCGCGCAGGAAGCTGCGGCCTATCACGGCATGCGACCGCCGAAGGTCATCGGTGTCACAGTCTTGACGAGTCTTAATGATGAGGACTTGAAGCAGGACAGCATCCAGAAGTCGTATGATAACTTGGTTCTCCATCGCGCAGAAAACGCCAAGAAGTGGGGATTGGATGGCATCGTCTGTCCGGCAAACAAGGCAGGGGCGTTGGAAAAACAATTCGGCGAGTGGCTCTACGTCACTCCCGGCATCGAGTGGGGAGGAAACTCCGGCGGTGGGCAGAAACAGTTGTACACGCCGGACATGGCGGTCCGCGATTGCCAGAGCTCGATTCTGGTCATCGGCAGCGCGATTACGAAAGCTGATGACAAGCGCAAGACTGCCAAGGACATCCTGAAAGCGATGGCGACGTACACGTAAACCTTTTTAAAGGCCGTTTTCCGTTTCCGACGGTATGATTACCGTCCAGGAAATCAAGTGCAAGCCCTGCCGCGAGGCAGGACACTGCGTGCGCACCGGCGAGTGCTGCCACATCCGCGAAAAGCTCACCATTGATGAGCAGGAAGAGCGCACGCTCAAGCAGCACGTCTACGCGACGTCGGGAGTCGTCTATCTCTATCCTTTTGCGCGCTACACGATTAGCTTGACGCATCCGGAAGCGCAATGGATGAGGGAAGAGGCCAAGCGCCGGAAACTGACGTTCAACGTGCTGCCGAAGAAGATCTTGTTCGACCCGAAGACCGGCATCGCGGTCGTGTACGACTGGTTCGTCGACCACGACGTCTGCCCGTTCCTGGAAGGCAAGAACAACTGCACGATTTACCCGAACCGTCCGCAGATTTGCAAGGACTTCCCGTTCCACCACTTGAAGAAATCGCAGCTTGAGGAAATCAAAACCTTTATTAGCGAGCACGAGCTGCAGATTCTCGACGAGCCGTATGACGATATTGTGAGGAAAGCCCGCGAAAGCCTCCGTCGTCAGGGCATCGAAGTCTGATTCGTAAGACGACGAAACGTCAAGAGTCCCTGGGCAGCAAAGCCGGGGAAGCGGCAAGCTGGCGCCAGCAAGCCGGGGGTTGCCCCATCCGGGGTGGCTTGCGTGGCCTGCCAGCGTCGCCGCGAAAATAGGTGTACACTCATGCAACCAACAACTGCGGGCGACGATGCATTTCTGAAGAGCTTCATCAGGTCAAATGATGTGAGCATCCGTGTCGTCGGATGCGGCGGCGCAGGAAAGAACACGCTCACAACGCTGCACAATCTCGGCCTTCCCGGCATTGACTTGATTGGCATGAACACGGACGCGCAGGATTTGCTGCGCACGCCGTCGGATTACAAAGTGATTCTCGGCAAGCAGTTGACGAAAGGGCAGGGAGCCGGCAACGATCCGGAAGTCGGTGCAAAAGCAGCAGTCGAGAGCATCCTCGACATCAAGCGCGCGGTTGAAGGAACGGATTTGCTGTTCGTCACCGGCGGACTCGGAGGGGGCACCGGAACGGGTTCCATTCCTATCGTCGCAGCAGAGGCAAAGAAGCTGGGTATCCTGACGGTTGCAGTCGTGACGCTTCCGTTCCTGATGGAAGGACAGCGGCGATGGGACAACGCGATGAAGGGGCTTGCGAACCTTGAAACGAATGTTGACGCGGTGGTGCTCATTCCGAACGAGAAGCTCATGGTCAATTGCCAGGATTTACCATTGCACTTGGCATTCCAGACTGCGGATTCGGTGCTGGCGAACGCCATCAAGGGCATTGTCGAATTGATTACCAAGCCCGGTCTCGTGAACCTTGACTTCGCGGACTTGACGGCGATTATCAAGAATTCCGGTGTTGCCTTGATTGGCACGGGTGAGTCAGATACTGAATTGCGTTCCTTGGAAGCCGTCGAGATGGCGCTCCGCAATCCGTTGCTCGATGCGAACCTGCAAGGCGCAACGGGAGCGTTAATCAACATCGTAGGCGGCAAGGACTTCACGCTCGATGAGGCGCAGAAAATCGTGACGCGCGTCAATGATGCGTTGAACGAGAATTCGAAAGTCATCTGGGGCGCGCAAGTCGATGACTCGCTGGACAAGAAACTGCGCGTGCTTGTTGTCGTGACGGGCTTGAAGGCGAAATCGATTGTCGACTCCCACGCGGACGCGCAGGGGTTTGTCGAGTTTGACGAGTTGGTGTAGTATTATTCGACACTGACTCGTTGAGGAGCATTGCCTTCAAGATACCAGATTTCTGCACGACAGGGTGCATTTTCGGGCTCCGTTCCTTGATAGAGAATGATGAAGATTGCCTCGAGTTCATACGCTGCTGACCTGCCGGGCTGCTCAGGAAACTTGAAATGCGTTGCGAGTCTGCCCTCGAGAATGTACGGCAGGGAAACGTTCTGCGCAAGATGGGCTTGCTTGATTGCCACAGGCAGCCGCTCCAAGTCCTGATGGAGCAGGAGTTCCAACGCGCTCGGTCCCTTGGCAAAGTCTTTGGCAAAAGGAAGATTGCGCTGGATTTCCTCCAAGGGCGCTTGTGAGTCAAAGAATACGTATGCTTCGCCGGCGGTCATGCTTTGATAATCCCGTACCCAATCAATCGCCACCGTTGCCCGACGTTTCGCGAAATCGTCAAACGCGCTCCCGCGTCCGCGCACACCGGGCGCCGCAAGTCGACTTTGATGACGCCCTTGCTCAGGTCCTTCACCACGCCGACCGTTGCCGAGGCGTTGACGTTGAGCATGAGCATTTCTCCGAGCTTGACGGGCTCGACGACGAGCTTGTCCTTCGCTCCCACGACGCGCTCGAGCAAATGCGGTTCGATGCCGAACGAAGCCCAGACTTTCGGCATCTTGCCGGTGATGCCGACGACGGCTCCGACGAGCTTGTCGCTCTTCACCATCGTGGGGTCCAATCCGGTGAGCAGCGCGATGGTGCCTCCCGGACGCGCTTCCGGAATCGACGTCGCGCCGGACATGAGTCCGTGAATCGTCGTGGTGATGGGCTTCCACACCTTCTGGTTCTTTTCCGCGACTTCGTAGCCGGGCAGAATCGTGAGTTCATCATTGATTTTGAACTTGCCTTGCTTCATCGCCCCCCCGAGAATGCCGCCCAGCATTTTCTCAGGCGTGGTTCCGGGCTTGTTGACGTCGAAGCTTCTTGCGACGTAGAACAAGGGGTCCTTGTCCAAATCCCGTTGCGGCGTCTTGATGTGCTCGTTGATGGCCATCAGGAGCGCGTCGATGTTGATGCGGTGCTGTGCAGAAATCGGAATGACGGGCGCGTTCGCGTACGGCGTGTCCTTGAGGAAGTCGCGGATTTGCTGGAGGTTCTTCTTTGCCTGTTCCTCGTTCACGAGGTCGATTTTGTTCTGGACGACGATGAGCTGCTTCAAGCCGATGATTTCCAGGGCCTTGACGTGTTCCTGCGTTTGCGGCTGCGGGCACGCTTCGTTTGCGGCAATCAGGAGCAATGCGCCGTCCATGATGTTCGCGCCACAAAGCATCGTCGCCATCAAGCTTTCGTGGCCGGGCGCGTCAACGAGCGAGACCTTGCGGATGGGTGTGCCTTCCGTGAGGTTGTAGCATTCCGGCTCCTCGCCGGCTTTCTTGTGAATCGTGAAGTCCGCGTACCCGAGACGAATCGTGATGCCGCGCTTGATTTCTTCCGAGTGCGTGGCCGTCCACTTGCCGGACAGTGCCTGCACGAGCGTGGTTTTGCCGTGGTCCACGTGCCCCACGATGCCGATGTTGATTTCCGGCTGGGCATCCTTGTGGACAGTCTCTGCGTGAGAAGATTGCTTTGTCTCAGTCGTTTTCTTTGCAGCCATAGTTCAAGACGACAGGACAAGGAGGGGTTTATAAAGGTTCTTGTGCTTGTTCGTTCAGGTGCCGTCGTTGCCGTTCCCCGGTGGTTTTGAGGCGTCGTTTTCTCCAAAGTCGATAACGCACGAACGACAAAACTGCCGGGGTAGAGGTACGTGGCACTAATGCACGAACGTTCTCACTTTCCTCTTCAACTTCTCCAATCGTTCTTTCGTGCTTGCCTCGATGACGACGCGCACTAATGGTTCTGTCTGACTTGCCCGGATGTTGAACCACGCGTCCGGATATTCAACGGTCAAGCCGTCCAAGCGTGACTTCTTCGCGTCCTTGAACGCATACGCAATCGCTTTCAGCATCTGTGCCTTGTCAGTCACGGTGTAGCTCAGTTCGCCGGAGCGTTCGTACTGGAAAAAGGGTGCAACGAGCGTTGAGAGCGGCAGTCCTGTCCGTGAAAGGATGTTCAACACCTTGATGAACGCGATGTCGGCGCTTTCGACGTAATTGTTTTGCTTGAAGTAGAAGTGTCCTGATAATTCACCGCCGAGAATCGCTCCGGTCTTCCGCATCTTGTTGACGATGAAGGTGTGGCCTACTCTGCACATCACAGGAACGCCGCCTGCGGAGAAGATGGCGCTTCGGACAGAGCGCGAGGCGCGCAAATCAAACACAACCGCTTTCTTCGGCGCTTCCTGCAAGTCGTACTTCGCCATCAAGGCAAGCATGATGTCTGCCGGTATCGCTCGCCCGTTCTCGTCAATGAACGCAACCCGGTCCATGTCGCCGTCGAACGAAACGCCGAG
>DATILO010000030.1:0-6108 GCA_035476335.1 Binatia bacterium
TCAAACCTGCCTGGGAACGGCACTCACCAACACTCGACGCGCAACGCTTTTATACCGCCCTTCTCAAAACCCCACCATGGATTCTGAAGAACTCCAGAAGTGGCGGAAGGCGGGCAAGATAGCCGCGCAGGCGTTGCAGTACGGCAAGACCTTGATTAAGCCCGGTGCATCAATGCGCGAAGTTTGTGATAAAGTAGACGCCAAAATCATCGAGCTCGGTGCCCGCCCTGCGTGGCCGACGCAAATCGGGTGCAATGACGTCGCTGCGCACTTCACGCCTGACCCGGATGATGATACTGTTTTCAAGGACGAACTGGTTTGTTTGGACGTCGGGGCACATGTCGACGGCTACGTCGGCGACAACGCTTTGACGGTTGATTTGAGCGGCAAGCGCGGCAAGTTCGTCGATGCGGCAAAGCACGCGATGGAAGCGGCCGCCAAACTGGTCAAGGCAGGCGTTTCCATCTCAGAAATTTCTCACATCATCCAGGAAACGATTGTCAACCACGGCCTGCAGCCCGTCAGAAACCTCTCCGGCCACACGATTTCGCGCTGGGTGATTCACGACAAGCCCTCGGTTCCCAACGTCGAGGCGAAGAACCTCGGCGTCTTGAAGGAAGGACAAGTTATCGCTATCGAACCCTTCGTCACCGACGGCAAAGGGATGATTTACGAGCAGGACCAGGCGAATTTGTTCGCGCTCGTGCAGAAGAAACCGGTGCGCTCGCCGTACGCGCGCGAAATCCTGCAATTCGTCGAGAAGGAATACCACACGCTTCCTTTCACGACGCGCTGGCTCTCCGCCAAGTTCGGCATCGGCAAGGTCAATCTTGCGTTGCGGGATTTGCTGCAGAACGGCTCGCTCCACAGCTACGCGCCGCTCATCGAGGAAGCAAGCGGCATGGTCGCAGTCCACGAGAACACGCTGCTCGTCACGAAAGACGGCTGCGAGTGGCTGACGAAGGCGGATTAACTACAACGTAATCCCGTACTTTCTCAATTCCGTCTTCCACTGCAATCCGACCTTCATCAAGTCGTTGGAAAACTTCGAAGAAATCTTGTACGTCTTCTTGTACAAGTCGTAGTCGATCAAACCCATCGCCTTCATTGGCGTGAGGATTCTGTCGTAGAATTGCCGCTTGTTGTAGCTCAATTTGACCTTCTTGCCCTTGTACTGCGGGTCGTCGAGCATCGTCTCGTATGTGCCGTCGTGGAGTTGCGTCGCGAAAAGACTCATTTCGGTTTTCGTGATTTCGCCCTTGTGCTCGGCCATGAACTTAATCAGCTCACGCGCGACGATGGTCTGCTGTCCCGTCGAGAAAACGATTTCGAAGATGTCTTCCGGCAAGTTGAAACGGTCGAATAGGATAACCATACATTCCCCTCCAATCAACAAGTGGGTGCTTATGAATACCAGTATATAAATCTTGGTAACGGATGCGCAATTTGTCGACGGTAAACGAAACCGTCGCGTTTCTCGAGAAATGTCGCTTTTTGGCTCCTAAACGCAATATTTATATATAAGTAGCCCTTAGTAGGGACCAGTATACACAAATGTGATATTGAGTCCGAGCGGACCCAATATGGCACAATCACAAACGGGCTCTCTCGCGTTTTCTTACCGAAAACCAACCCCCAAAACCCACACCGGAGGGCCCGTTTCCTACTCACACGGGCTCACGCTCGTCACAGTGCCGGGTGGCACTAACGTAGACCAACACGCGGAATCGCGGGAAAAAGAGGGAAAAGGGAAATGGACTTTGTCGTGCAGAGCGCCTTGAAGAACCAGTCGAGTTACAGCAACGAGGACGACTTGAACGTCGGCCATGCCAACATCAAGGTCATCGGTGTCGGCGGCGCGGGAAACAACATGGTTTCCTGGCTCTACAAGAAGGGCATCAAGGGAGCGGAAATCCTTGCCGTCAACACGGACAAGCAGCACCTCGACATTTCTGAAGCAGACAAGAAGTTCCTGCTCGGCCGCGACACCACGCGCGGACTGGGCTGCGGCGGCTACCCCCAGAAGGGCACCGAATCCGCACAGGAATCCATCATGGCACTCAAGGAAGCGCTGCGCGGAGCAGACATGGTCTTCATCTGCGCAGGCATGGGCGGCGGCACCGGTACCGGAGCTGCACCTGTCGTTGCATCCGTCGCCAAGGAAACCGGCTCCATCGTCATCGGAACCGTCACGATGCCGTTCAACATCGAACGCGCACGCGTCGACAAGGCAGAATTCGGACTCCAGCAGTTGCGCCAGAACTCGGACACGGTCGTCGTCATCGACAACAACCGGCTTGTCCAGATTGCGGGCAACCTGCCGGTCCAGCAGGCATTCGCGGTCGCGAACGAGCTTGTGGCAACCATGATCAAGGGCATCGTCGAGACGATTGCGATTCCGTCGCTCGTCAACCTCGACTTCGCCGACGTCAAGGCCATCATGACCAACGGAGGAGTCGCAGCCATCGGCATCGGCTCATCCGACACGAACAGCCGCGTCGAGGAAGCCGTCCGCGGAGCATTGTCAAACCCGTTGCTCGACATCAAGTACAACGGCGCAACAGGAGCGTTGATTCACGTCACCGGCGGCCCGGACATGACGCTCGATGAAATCAACCGCGTGGGCGAAATGGTCACCGCATCCATGGATGACGACGCCAACGTCATCTGGGGCGCACGCGTCGAGGACGACATGAAGGGCAAGATTCTCGTGATGACCATCATCACCGGCGTCAAGAGCCCGTGGATCCTCGGCAAGAACGACCCGCGCAAGCCAAGCCCGCAGGCGCTTCACATGAATGAAGACCTCGGCATCGAAACGATTTAGTTTCGATTTATTTTTTCCTTTCATGCACAAGGCGAAACAATCCTATATGGACCATTTGGAAAGCGTCCTACACGGCTCGCCTGGTGCACTCTACGACAAGGGGGAACGTACGTATGACCACCAACTCATCACCACCGCGCTCAAATCAGTCCTCGAGCGAGGATACTACGAGCCGCGCTCTTTCTCGCGTCGATATTCTCGAAAAACGGCTTGAGAAAGCATTTGTCGTCCTGCAAGGACGCTTGCTCGGCGAGGAACCCATCTCCCAGCGCGAGATGAACCTGTATTTCCGCATCAAGGACAAGTACTACACCGCGCGGAAAGACGAGGGCCCGAACCGACCGTACGGGCGGGCAGCTTAGGCCTGATTCTTACTAATCTTGACGCTCCAGAAGCTCGGCAATTCGACCTTGCACACGCCTTCGAATTCGGAATCGAAGACGTAGACGTGTTTCTGGCGCTCGTCCTGGGGAAGTTTTGCGAATTCGGAGTCGGCTGACTTGTAGATGTCCTTCATCACGCCGCGCTCCATCTTTTCCTGGAGCAGACTGCCTTCCTTGAGCAATATAATATCACAGAGGTTGAGCACGTTCTTGTCAATCATGCCCGTGTTCTGCGTGATGAGAATGAGGGTGAGGTCCTTGTGCCGCGCAACGGCGAGGAGTTTTCCGAGCTCCTTGTTCTTCTTGTTCATCGATTCGCGGCTGCTGAACGAGATTGCGCCTTCGTCCACGAGCACAACGCCGCCGTTGTGCACTTCTTCCAGGTCCTCGACGCTGTCAATCCAGTTCGGCAAAACGGCCTGGCGGACGCCCAAGACATAGGATGGTCGATTGGCTTTGGCGTTGATGTTCTCCAACAATCGGAAGCCGAGTGCGCTCTTGCCCGAGCCTCTGCGGCCCGCGATAAGAACAATCGTGCTCGTGTTGCGAATGCGGTCCGCGAATTTCAGGAAGTCGCCCTTCAGCGTCGTGGTGGGCGTCCACGGCACGAAAACAGCCGGCTGGTCACTGCCCTTTTTGGCGGGTTTGGGGGCGACTGTCTTTTGTTCGGCAACATCGGGAGCTTCGGGGACCTTGTCCTTCTTGGCTGTTGTTCGCAGCTTGTTGCGCAGGAAGACGTACGCTTGGTACGCCTGCTTTCCGATAGACACGATGCCGCGGTACTCCCACTCAAAGAAGCCAATGAGGCAGTAACGGACTAATGCGTAGAAGAACATGGACAGATAGCTGCCGACCGTGTTCATCCGGCGGACAAACTTCGTTGCCTTCGGACTTGAACGCGACTTTCCCTTGCGACCCTTTTTCACAAGGCAGCCGCGGACGTGCGCCTATATAAACTTTACAGGTATCCAAGCAAGCCGATAACGCCTACGATGACGAAATACAGCCCGACAATCCAGCGCAGCAGTCCGGGGAATGCAAGTACCAGAATGCCGAACAGAATGCTCAAAATGGGTCCCAATAGTGCCATACACAACCACCTCAGCAGTTCCTAATACGTGATGCTATAAAAGAATTATGGAAGTTCGGACAACGCCACGACCGTTTCCTTGCCCGTGGACATGTCCTTCACTTTCGCCTTTCCTTCCTTGACTTCCTTTTCCCCGATGACGATGACGTTCTTCGCGCCGATGGTGTTGGCGTATTCCAACTGCTTGGAGAGCTTCCTTCCCAGGAGGTCGTAGTCGGCGGAGGACTTGCTTCGCAGCTTGTTCACGATTTTGCGGACGTCAGGCATCACGGTTTCCGTCACCGCAATCACGTAATAGTCCGGACCGGTTTTCGGCTGCGGAAGCTTCCCCTTTTCCTCCAACAAGAGCCAGAGTGTCTTGTCGCCGATGGCGAAGCCCGTAACCGGCGTTGGTTCACCGCCAAACAGCTCCACGAGATTGTCATACCTTCCACCGCCCGCGATGGAGCGGAATTTTCCCTGGCGGTCGGCAATCTCGAACACGGTGCCGGTGTAATACGCAAGACCGCGTGCAAGACTCATGTCAAGGACAAGATATTTCGGATCAATAAGCGCAATAACCCTCTCAAGTTCCGCAAGTCCCATTTCCGCTTCCTTGCTGAGCCCCATTTTCTTGAGCTGCGGGATGATGTCCTTGGGCGCGCCCTGGATTGCAACCATCGTCTTGATTGCATCGGCCTGTTCCTGATTGAGTCCTGCGTCGAGCAGCAGCTTGATGAATTCCTCGTCGGTGACTTTCAGTCGCTTGTCAATGACGCGCGTCACTTCCTCCAGTTTCTTTTGCGGAACGCCGCTCTGCAAGAGCCATCCTTCCTGCAACTTACGGTTGTTGATTTTGACCACGAAGTCATATTCATCAAGACCAAATTTCTTCACGCACAGGATTGCGAGGTTGATGATTTCGGCATCCGCTTCCGGCTTGTCTGAGCCGAACAATTCTGCGCTCAACTGGTAGAACTCACGGAAGCGCCCTTTCTGCGGGGCTTCATAACGCCACATCCGGCTGATGCCGAACCACTTGACGGGTTTGGGAAGCGCTTTCTGCTTCGCAACAAACATTCTGGTGAATGGAACGGTCAAGTCAAAACGCAACGCGAGCTCCTCACTTCCTCTCTTGTCAAGCGTGAACAGCTGCGTCTTCATTTCCTCGCCGGACTTGGCAGTAAGCAAGGAAAGCGTTTCCATCGCGGGGCTTTCGACTTCCTGGAAGCCGAACGACGTTGCTGCATCACGCAGCTTCTGGAACATCGCCATCTGCACCGCTTTTTTCTCGGGGTAAAAGTCTTCCGTTCCCTTTACCGGTTGGAATTGCATGTGAGCGTGCCTCCTGCTTTTGCGCTTATAAACGTTGCTCCCGCCTGAGTGCTGCCCCGGCAGTTTTGAGTCGTCGTTTCGTTCGATTCAGACAACGCAGGAACGTCAAAAGTCCCTGGGCAGAAGAGCAGCGGTGCACCTGTACGGAAAAGGAGGGCGGCTGCGGACAATGCCGAGGTGCGCTCGGCAAGCCCTCGCCGCAATCGCATTGCTGACCGCCTGTTGAATAAGAGGGCGGCTGCGGGGAATCGAACCCCGGTTATGCGGGCCACAGCCGCATGTTCTACCACTAAACTACAGCCACCGATGAAGCGACCTCTGCGAGGTCGTGATTGGAACGCGAACTATCTTGGAGAACCGGTTACTGGATATGAAGATAACCAACTGCCATCATACGCGAGAGGGGCAGAAGCGGCTTTATAAGACTTTCGCAGAACCGCAACGCTAATAAATAAGCATTACACTCGCTGTAAAATGAACCACGGCAAACTTAT
>DATILO010000031.1:0-10558 GCA_035476335.1 Binatia bacterium
GTATTTTCTGGGATAAATTATTATCAAACTGTCCCTGTAAGGTAACTATTCATCAGAAAGGCCAAATGAGCTTTTCGATGAGGAGAATGAACATGACAGGAAAAACAGAGCGGCAACCGTTCCTTTACGTAGCGGTTCGACCGTTTCTTGAAAAAACGCTCACTACGGAGCAAAGCGAGAAGATTGCCGCACGTAAAGACTCAGAGCTTGAGTTAGTGCTGCAGGAACGCACGTATGAGTTGACTGAGAGCGCAGTGAAGGACCCTCAAAAGTGGCAGGACCGCTTGAAGAAAGGCTGGCACTACGAGCCTCGAGGGGTATATCGCGTAGAATTGATTGGCGTCGAGAAGTTGCCGATAGTCGAACCAACAACGACGATAATGGGCGTTGAACTTCCTTACGCCGACTCTCCTTTCGAGAGTTATAGCCGCTTCGTGTTGCAGACAGAGGACGATGCGCTTTTGGAAACGCTTGCAAAATGCAAGGATGCGTACATTCCCTGTGAAAAGGCGTTTGAGCGGAGAATGACTCATTGGGGAACAGAACGCTGGAGTGGATTGCAGCTCACGTTGCGCGACGGCCGAGAAAAGTATTTGGAAAGCGCCATCGACGTTTTTGCTCCTTCTCAAAAAGGAAGGCTTGGCAAACAGTTTGTCATGGCAGCATATTCAGAAAAGCTCAGGTGATTATGGTGAGAACAAAACATCACTCAGGCTTGAGTCCAGAAAACATCTCCAACCCAGTGAAGATTCTTGACGACTTTTCCCGTCACCATCTTCTCCGCTTCTTCACCTGAGAACAACATCTTCCCGACCGCAATCGGCT
Source organism: Binatia bacterium (assembly GCA_035476335.1). GTDB lineage: Archaea > Nanobdellota > Nanobdellia > Woesearchaeales > ARS49 > DSQK01. The sequence continues at coordinate 826 of DATILO010000031.1, forward strand.
TCTTGTTATTGACATCAACGATGACAACGAACTCGTCTTTCAGCGTTCCTGCGGCAAACTCTTTGATGCCGGGCCGCATCACGTCGGCTCCGGAAGCGACGAACTTGACTGCGCCCATGTCGACGACGACGTGCTTCAGTAACGGATGTGTGAGCAGATAGCGGATGTGCGGCACGATGCCTGCTTCCGTCTGCACCAGCGCCTGCTGGTTGTTGAGCGTCCAGCGTCTGCCGTGCTCGTCCTCGATCAATTCGACGTGGTCCTTCTTCTCGATGATGAACGGGAACGTGATGGACGTTTCCAACTCCTCAACATCTCTGCGGCTGAGCTGCTTTTTCATGCCTTTTCCACCGCCGCAAGGATGGTTTCGTAATCGTCGAACGTCAAGTGCGGGACTTCCGTTGCGAGCAACGTGTCTGAGAGGCCGAGGGAACTGGCATAGGCCTCCCCTTCGCGCTTGGTCGCTTTTTTCCATCGCACATAGGTTTCCCGGAGCGCGTTCTTCACTTTCTTGTCGCGCTGCAAAAACAACTGCTGGATGAAGAAGTCGCGCGTTGATTCCGCGACCTTCTTCCGCACGACGAGAATGCACATCTTCGTGTCGGGAACCGGCTCGACCTCATCCTTCACTTCCATCGTGAAAAACGCGTTTGCGAGCAGCGAGAGAATGATTTCGCCGGCTTGCAGTTTCTCCGCGAACGTAATCGGAACGAGCAGCACGGCAATCTCGAAATCTGTGCGGAACAAGTGATAGGTAATCGAATCGAGGATGCTGAACGGCAGGTTGCTGATGATTTTGTTCGCCGTCAAGGGTACGCGCATCGCGTCCGCTTCGAGGACAGTGACATTAGGGAGCGTCTTGAGCTGTGCCGCGAGCGCCGTGTCCTTCTCGACGGCAATGATGCTCTTGCAGAGAGGAATGCGCCGCGTGATTGCGCCGGAACCTGCCCCGATGTCCAGAACAATGTCCGTCGGCTTCACGCGCGCTTCCTGCACCATCCGGCGAATGACTTTCTCGTCCGTGAGGAAGTGCTGGTCGTTGATGTCCGTCATAAGAATGCGAGCCCGACGACGATGACTGCTTCAGGGTTTGCCAGTGCAGTCGTGAGCTCCTTGCTGAGCTGCTTCGCGCCTTTCGTTGCCTTGATGCCGAGGATTCTGTCCGACGTGAACTCGCCGGTGCGGAAAATCATTTCTTCAGGATGGCGATAGGAGGGATTGATGGTTGCCGTGAAGGTGTCTTTCGTGCCATCGACGGAGACGTGCACGTTCACCGTGGACTTGCCTTTCGCGAGCAGTTGCACTTTTTCGGGCTCGAATGTCGCCTTGATGCCCGCAATGTGGTCGCCGGCAGTCAAGTGCGCCCCTTTCGTGAAGGCCAGCTGCGTCGCGTGCAGTGCCTTGATGCCGATGTGGCCCCTGCAGGTGAAGGTGTACATGGCTGAGCTATCCCTTTTGGGCATTTTTAAGCTTTTGCACAAGATTTTTAACCCACCGTTTCCGCCTCGACGGTGTGAGTGAAGATGGGTTTGGAAGACAATCTTGAAAGAATGCCGGTGCGCAAGGCAAAAAGCACGCTGCGCCGGCTTGCGCGCGTCGTGATGTACAGCGAGGAATACATTGCGCGCGCCAGCCCCGTACTGGTGGGAATCAAGACCCGGGAGGGAATACTGACGCACGAAGGCTATGCAGCAGGCGGCCTTCTGGAAGTCAATCAAGCGTACTCCATCTGCAAGAAGCTCATCGCCGGCGTTCTCCATGACAGGCCGAGCGCCTGGAAACTGATGCGCCAAGTCACGTTCGCTTATGACCAGTTGTGCGAAGACTGGGCGGGCTTGTGGAAGTAGTCAAATCGATTTGAGATAAGCAATTAAATAGGAGTTCTCCCTTCGCTCCCGAGGGTGGATTTGGAATCACGTATGGAACACGACTTACAGAAAGCAATTCTTCTGAAACTCATCCATAATCCTTCTTTGAGTTTCAACGAATTGTGGAACAAGGACGGCGAGAGCAACAAGTTCGCCTACCACGTCAATAAAATGGAGGCAGACGGACTTGTCGCTAAAAATGCCGAAGGCAAATACGCGCTCACGACCGAGGGCAAAAAGCTCTCGGCCTTCATCGAGGGCGACACGGGCGGCAAGGCGGAGTTCCCCACCTTGACGATTTTCCAGGTCGTGTGGCGCGACGACGGAAGAATCCTGTGCCAGAAGCGGTTGAAGGAGCCGTTCTACGGCATGTGGGGGTTTGTTTCAGGCAAGCAGAACTTCGGCTGGAACATCATCGAGTGCGCGAAGCGCGACTTGAAGGAAGAAACCGGGCTCGACGCAGACGACTACGCCATCCGAGGAATCGAGCAAGTCAAGAGTTATGACAACAGCAAGCTGCTTTACCATCATTTCCTCATTGCGGTTGAGACGCACAACCCGAAAGGGGAATTGAAGGCGAAGACGCACAAGGCCGAGCACGTCTGGCTCACGCCCGAGGAATACAAGGCAATGCCGAAATTCCCTGAGACGTGGCCGTTGAACGATTTGTTCTACAACAAGAAGTTTCAGGTCATCGAGGGCGAGCGGTATTTGGAAAACGGCAAAATCACGGGTTCCAAGCTCGTGAGCAGGAAGGAATTCTAGCGTACGATTTTAGTATAGCATTTGCACGCGCTGAGGATGTGGTTTAAGGCGTCTTCGCGCAGTTCATCGGACACCGGGCTGTTTTCGCGCATCCGCTGCAGCATCCGTTGTGTCGCGTCGCACTTTCCATTCTTTTTTCGGCCATTGCTGAGAAAGCGGATGATGTTGGAGACGCCTTCGTACGTTTTGTTGTCAACTTCAAGGCGTTCCGAGGAGGAAGTTGACGCGTAAATCTCGTATGCCTGGTTTCTGCACTCCATTGCGTGCATCACGAGCTGGGCTCCGAGCCGCGTTTCAAGCGTCGGGTCCTGCGAATGGTAAAAGACTGCGCGCATATGCCTCGTTTGTCGTCTGAGAATAAAATACTTTGCTAGCTCAAATGTATCTCCACAATATCCCCGTCCTCGAGCGGCTTGTCGAGGTTGCGGAACTGTTGTCCGGGGAACTTTGCGGACTTGCCCCAGATGCGCGCGAAGCGGAACTTCTTGACAAAGTCGCGGTGGAGCTTGTCGCACACGGTCCTGAGCGTCGCGCCTTGCGTTAACACGAGCGGCTCGTCCAAGTCCGGCTTCTTGTTGACTTCCTTGAGATAGAGCCGGAGGAACCGCAGTCCCTGGAAAATCGTTTCCTTCAGCTTCTGCATGTTCTTGCCCTGCTCGGCAGAGACGAACACGTCGGGCTTGACGGTCTGCTTGATATGCTCGATTTGCGCCGGCGTGGCCAGGTCCATCTTGCTCACGACGGTGATGGCGGGAATGTATTTGCGGTTGCCCTCGATGACGTCAATGAGCTGGTCCACGTCGATGTCGGTGCGAATCATCACGTCGGCGTTGTTGATTTTGAACTCGCGCAAGATGGCGGAAATGGTTTCGTAATTGAGCTTCGTGAGCTTCACGGTCGCACCGATGTCCAAGCCCCCTTTCGACTTCTTCGTGATTTTGACGTCGGGCGCGCGCTGATTGATGCGCACGCCGGTCTCGTACACTTCGTCCAGGATGGCTTGGTAATGTTCGGGGTTCAACGCATCGATGAGAATCAGGATGAGGTCGGAGTTCCGCACCATCGCGAGGACTTCCTTGCCGCGGCCCGAGCCGGAAGCGGCGCCGGACACGATGCCGGGCACGTCGAGAATCTGGATTTTTGCCTTGTTGTAGACCATGACGCCCGGAACGACCGTAAGCGTGGTGAATTGGTAGGCTGCGACTTTTGATTTCGCGCCCGTGAGTGCGTTCAACAGCGTGGACTTACCGACCGAGGGAAAGCCGAGCAACACGACCGTTCCGTCGCCTGTTTTCTTGACAAACCAGCCCGAATCTGATTTTCCAACGCCGGCTCGCTTCTCGACCGTGCCCTTGAGCTTCGCGAGCTGGGCTTTCATCACGCCGAACGCGTGCTGGGTGGCCTTGTTGTATTTCGCCGTGCTCAGCTGCGTCTCGAGTTCCTTGATTCGTTCCTGGATTTTTGCTGACATGAGCTGTTTGCGTCGTTCCGCGTCGTTGCTGGTGAGTTCCGTTCCCAAGCAGTTTTGTCGTATCGTTTTTGATTGAGTAAACGGCACCTCAAACCTGCCGGGCAAGGTCACGTCCGTCCCCAAGCTTTTTAAACCCTCCGTAGGGAGTATTCGGTATGGCAATTGCAGAACTCTGGAGCTCGTTCATTGCGCTCCTGAAGCCGTTGGCATCGAACCTCGTCGTCGCGGTAGTGCTCCTGCTCATCGGCGTCGTGATTGCGAAGCTCCTGGAACGTTTCATCGTGAAGATGCTCCACGAGCTCGAGCTCGACCGGTGGCTGCGCAAATCCGGAGTCAAGTTCGCGCTCGAGCAAACCATCGGCATCGCGATTCGTTATTTCGTCTACTTCATCACGATTGTCGTTGCCTTGAACCAAATCGGCTGGACGTCCTTCGTTGTGAAGCTCCTTGCTGCCGTCATCTTCGTGCTCATCCTCGCGGCCATCCTGCTCGGCGTGAAGGACTTTGTCCCGAACTTCATCGCGGGCATCCGCATCCACCAGCGCGGCTTTGTCAAGGAAGGCGACATCATCCGCGTCCGGGACATCGAGGGAGAAGTGCGGCAGGTGAATCTCCTGGACACGCGCATCAAGACGGTGACCGGAGATTTGCTGTTTGTTCCTAACTCGATGCTGACGAAGCACGAAGTGCTCAGGCATAAGAGAAGGAAGACGATGATTAGGTAAGCTTTCTATGAACAGACTGAAACGGAATGCGTACAATCGCGAATATTATTTGAAAAATCGTGATTACTGGAAGAAACGCTACCAGAACAAACGTGATGAAATTCGCGCTAAACAAAAGCAATACGCAGCTACTCCACAAGCTCGCGCTTTGAAGCAAGCATATGAACGCAGACTTGAACGACGGTTAATTAAAGCAAAATATACCTCAGAATATCAGTCGAGACCTCATGTTCAGAAGAAGCGCGGAGAACAATCGCGACTCTTACGAAGAAGTCCGAAAGGTCTTGAAAGTGCAAGAATCTACAACGAACTTCGGCGTGGAAGAAAATTAAAAGCAGAGGGAAGTTTCACACGTAAAGAATGGCTTACCAAAAGGAATTCTAGTGAAGGTAAATGCCCATTTTGTCAAAAGCAAGTAGGAGTTGAAAAGATGACAATTGACCATATTATTCCTCTTAGCAAGGGTGGAAGTAACTACATATCGAATATTCGTGCTATTTGTAGGAGCTGCAACTCTGCAATTGGAAATAGAGGGTATTTCTACTGCGTGCGTAACGGAAAAAGAATGCGAGTTTATTGTTAAATATTCACACAATCTCCAACAAGCTCACCACGCTAAACAACTGCGTCCGCATGTGCGCCGGAATATTAACATCATCAGAAAGCGATTCCAGGTCGTTCAGCGCTTTGGAAATGTCCATCTTGCCCCGTGCTTCGAGCAGCTTAATCGTCCCGTTAATCTTCGCTTTCGCGTTCTTGGGCGTTTGCGAGTCCTGTTCGAGTTCGCGGAGCATCACCAATGCCTGCATCAGGGAATCCATAGTATCACTTCTTCATTGATTTGAGAACGTCTTCCTGCAATGATTTCAACTTCTCGCGCATCTGGGTTTCCTGCTTCTCGAACGTCTTGATGCGCAACTCAACGAGCTCTTTCTTCTGGTCCAGGTCCTTCTTCAAATCCTCTTTGTTGGACGCGACCATGACGGAGCCGATGATTTTGTACGCCTGCGGAGCCGTCATAATCTCTTTCAGCGCGCTCTCGAGTTCGTACAGTTGTGATTGGAATTGCTGCTTCTGCGCAACGAGCTGCTGCACGGTCTGGTCGAGCATTTGCAAACGCTGGAGTTGTTCCTGCGCGTCGGTCATCGAGAACTAAACCGCCTTGACTTTCGTTGTCGTGGTGCGGGGCTTGTAGAGCATCTTGCTGCTGCAGTACGGGCACCGGATGCGCTTGCCGAGCAAGTCTTCAGAAATGCGGCGATTGCAATTGAAGCAGGCGTACTTGACCATGTTATTCCTCCGCGAGCTCTTCCTTGCGTGCGTCGTCGGCTGCCTTGTGTGCCGCTTCGATTTCCGCCGGGGTGAGCTCCGCCGTTGCCTTTTCCTTGAACGTGAGGGATTTCGTGATGGAGTATGCCTTTGCCGTGAACTTGTGGCCGCACTTCTTGCATTCCCAGATGCCCACCGACTGCCACTTTGCCTTGGGCTTGCCGCACTGCGGGCACGGGTGCAACTTGCGCTGCTCTTCCTCAATCAATGCGAGCTTGAGCTTGTTCGTCGCGCCGTAGCGCGTGCCGAACCGCTTTGCGCTTTTGAGTCCGATTTTCTGTTCTGGCATGAGAATCACCGATGAGTGTGTTGGTTTGTGTTTGCAGCATGGTGGGGCTGCCCGGATTCGAACCGGGATCACCTGGTCCCAAGCCAGGAAGCCGAGCCAAGTTAGCAGACAGCCCCAGTAATCGTAACTTCCTTCGAGGGGGTTTATAAAGGTTACTATCAAGCTTTCCTAAAGCTTGAACAAAGTCCTCCTCGTTCAGGTGTAAGAAGCAGGTGATAACTGCCTCCTTCGGAGGCAGGGTAAAGACTCTTCTTACGCCTTCACGAACTCGGACGCAGCACGCTGCCCACGTCAGCGGCGTTTCCGCGTCGTTGCTCTCCCCGGCAGTTTTGTCGCGGCAGAATCAAGTAAATTGCAAATCTTCTTCCGACAGTTGGTCATGCGTCGCCGTGGGCTGTATCGTAAGGCCCTGTCCCGCGAGATAGAACGATGCCGCGGATGCAATCACGACGTGCGACGAAGGAGCGTCCGGCTCGACCGAGATGAGCGGCTGGCTTTGCAGGGCCACGAGAATCTTGCCCTGAATCGTGCTGAGGTGCACGTTGGACGAGTGCTCAATCGCGACGCCTGCGTACGGATAGGACTTCATCAGGTATTCCTTGAGCCCGTCCGCGAGGTCTTCATCACTCATGCTGGATTCGTCCGGCAGCTCGATGATGACGCTCCCTTGCGCGGACGACGCTCCATTGAGATTTTCCGTCTTGTAGACTTTGAGGTTCTCATTTGCGAGCGGCAGGCCTGCCGTGTCGAGCACGACGTGCGCGTCAAGGAATTTTGCATCGCTGAACGACGCGAGCACGTACTTTGCTGCCGCGCGCGTGTCCTTTCCCGAAGTGCCGCCGATGAGAATGATGGTCTTGCCGGTCGAGGTCTGGTGCGCAATGACGACGGCCTTGCCCTCGGGATACGGCCACGCATCACACGTTTCGTCGGAATACTCGTGCCACACGGGATTTGCGCACGGTCCTCCGACCACAATCAGGGGAACGTTTCGCATCTTCGCCGGCAGCGTGTAGTTCTTGAGCCCGAGCTCGTTCGCGAACGCAAACGCGGCAAACTGGTCGTCCAGGTTCAGGTTGCCGATGACGACATCCGGAACATCGTTCGTGAAGAAGGATTCCACCGCGCTCTTGACCGTGGGAGACGTAGCGCTCACTGCAACCGCAAGAAGAATGAAAATAACAGGCACCACCGCTTTCATGCGTTGCGGTGGAGCCCCGAAGATTAAAAAGCTTACGCGAACGGACTCTCTGACGCGTTCGTCGAGCTGTTGCTCGAACTGGTCGTGTTCTTGACGCCCGCATTCGCGCATCCGGGCTCCTGCGTGATGTCGTTGTCGTCAGGATTGAGCAGGCAGCTGTCCGTTTCCTTCGGCAGGGTCGTGTTCATGGTCACTTCTCCCGTAGGAGTCGGAGTTCCCGTGCTTTGCACGTTGATGACGACCCGGTCGGTGTCCATGAGGGACGTGCTCGGGTTGTTGATCAGGTACTGCACTGCAGCGCGCGTGTCATCGATGCTGGTGCCGCCGATGAGGATGATGGTGCCGCTGCCCATCTTTTCCGCGATGACGACGGCCTCGCCGGGGTCGTATGCCCACTCGTCGCAGGCGTCTCCCGCAATGTCGGTCCATTGCGGATTTGCGCACGGACCTCCGACAATGATGGCGTTGTGGTCAATCGTGATGCCCGGAGCGCTCGTTGCGGCGACGCCGAACGTGTTCTGGAGCATCTGCGCGGCCGCGGTGTCCGCAGGGGTGCTGATAATCATCGGTGCAGTCTCGTTGCGCAGCATGCCGTAGGCCTCGCTGACGTCAAGCGCGTTGACGCTGACAACGCAGACGGCGAGCGCGAGCAAGAGTAGTGCGAATCTCATGGTGCCTCCACAGCCACGCCGCTCCGTGAGAAACCTCTTTTCAGCGTGTACCGTATGAGCCTCTTGGCGTGGAAATCGCTCTTAAACGTTATGGGCGTGAGAATCACAACGGTTGAGCTCGGACTTGCGTGCCGTTCCTGCCCGCCTGAGTTCCGTTCCCAGGCAGCTTTGTCGTATCGTTGCTTTCGACCAAGTAAACGACGCTACAAAACCACCGGGGACGCGGAGGCGAGGCAACTACGTACGCAGGAACTTCCGGAGGCTTTAAATATCTTCGTCGAAGCAAAGAAGCCATGTCTCTTTCCGCGCACCAGCGTTTTGAACTCAAGAAGTTCCTCAAGGAACTCGAAACCAAGCGCGGCAGGCATACCGAACTCGTGTCGGTGTGGGTCCCTGCCGGCTACGACTTGGTCAAGGTCATCCAGCAACTGCAGGATGAGCAGGGCACGGCGGCGAACATCAAGTCGGCAACGACGCGCAGAAACGTGCAGGACGCGCTTGAGCGCATGGTGCAGCACTTGCGCGTCGTGGGCAGGACGCCTCCGAACGGTCTGTTGGCCTATTCAGGCAACGTTTCCGAACGCGAGGGCGGCATTGACGTGCGCGTGTGGAGCATCGAGCCCCCGCTTCCGATTAATCAACGATTGTACCGCTGCGACAAGGACTTCAAGCTGGAGATTTTGCACGAAATGCTCCAGACCAAGGAAATTTATGGTCTGGTGGTGATGGACGCGCGCGACGCAACGATTGCCGTGCTGAAAGGCAAGACCATCGTTCCGCTCGTCAAGACGCACTCCGAGGTGCCGGGCAAGATGAAGGCCGGAGGGCAGTCCGCGCACCGCTTCCAGCAGAACCGCGAGCTCGCGGCCAAGCAGCACTACAAGAAGGTCGCGGACTACATGAAGGACCAGTTCCTCATGATGGAAGGGTTGAAAGGCATTCTCGTCGGAGGTCCCGGGCCAACCAAGTACGAAATGGTCGAGGGCCCCTTCATCACGAATGATGTCAAGAAGAAAATCATCGCGGTCAAGGACATCACGTATACGGATGAATTCGGGCTCGGCGAACTCGTCGACCGCAGCCAGGACGTGCTCGCCAATGAGGAAATCGCTGATGAAAAGAAAGTGATGGGGCGCTTCTTCGAGCTTCTTGCGACGAAAGGCGAGCTGACGACGTACGGCGAGGCATCAACAAGAAAGGCGTTGGAGATGGGCGCGGTTGACACGCTCTTGCTGTCCGAATCGCTTTCCGATGACAAGATTGATGAATTTGAAGCGATTGCGAAGAACTACTCGACGACGGTCAAGATTATCTCGACGGAAACGCGCGAAGGCGTGCAGTTGCGCGATTTGGGAAAGATTGCGTCGATTCTCAGATATGCGGCGCATATTGAGTGAGGGTTGGCTCGTGTTGA
>DATILO010000032.1:0-15353 GCA_035476335.1 Binatia bacterium
CCGCCATCTTCATTTGGTTCTATATTGAAAACAATATGACGCTCTACCACTTGACAGTAACGAAAGAATTATAAGGGAGCGAATATTTTTAATCCCTGCGAGTCGTGCGTTCCCGCATGGCTCTGCGCTACATGAAACTCATCACCAAATCCAGCGAACTCGGAGATGTCTTTGACCAGCTTGCGAACACGCTGAAGCTCCCGCGCCAGCGCATTCCCGTCAGGGAAGCATTGCAGCCCAAGGCCCAGGGTGCATATCTTCAAGGAGAAGTGTACCGCATCCAGCGCGAACTTGCCGACTTCGAGACGCTCACGTACCGCGACAGCATCATCACCGCAACCTTTACGCAATACGAACGGGACCGGACGCTCAATTACAGCGTTCCTGCCAACCATCTGCACGACCAGCGCAACTGGCTCGAACGGCTGGATATGTCGCTCGCGAGACGGGTGCGTGATGACCTGCCCCGTAAAACCGGTGAAAAAGTCAAGGCGTATACCGCGACGGTTTCGCTGGAACAATTCAAGGAAGCGCACGACTTTATCCTGAAGCACGTTCTCGGCTGATTATTTCTCGATTTCATCGTGCTTGACGACGTCCATGAAGACGATCGTGGTGCCATCAAGTTTGTAAATGGTCCTGAAATTGTCGTTCAGCCGCGCCTCGTGGCAGCGGGCGAACTTTCCCTGGATGCGCTCCAGGAGCTTGTGATAATCGCGCACGAACGAAGGCGCGTCGATGATGCGCGTTTCCAAGTCGAGCATGCGCCGCGCAAGGTCAGGATGCAGCTCCCTGAACCGCGCATAGGCGGGCAGGTATTTCTTCTGGGTGACGGTCAGGAACTTCTTTGAGTCCTTCTTTGCCGGAGGCGGTACCAGAAGCTTCTCCATTTCGCCTGCCGCATAGAGTATCCGCGCATGGTCTGATTGCGAGCTGATTTCCACCGCAAGGGTTTGGAGCTGCGTGCCGAGGGAGTGGTCCGCTTTCGCGATGACCTCGATGGGGCGGTACATTCCGTTGGCGGTCTTATAGATATCCGAGAGCAAGGACATGCGTTTGATGGCCGCAATGAGCCCGGACAACAGCGCACGGGCTTCCTCGTCGTTCATGCGGGTGCAGCGTGAGGAGTGTTATTAAAAGATTGTGGCTAGCGCTGAAGAATCTTCTCCAAAGAAGAAACCGAGCCGTAGCGCATGATGTCGAACGCGGTCTTGACCATGTACTGCGTTGACTTCTGTTCAGAGGGGCTCGAAAACCGCGGTGCGCACTCCTTCCAGAACTTCGTGAGTTCCGGTGTCTCGCCTGCCAGCTGAAGCCGGAACACACCTGCCATCCCGTGATAGTTCAATTCAACGAGCACATTACCAATCCGGTAAGCGCTGCTGCCGCTGGGTCCGCTGATGATGCCGTCGCCAATGAAGGGCAGAGGATCAACGCGTCCGAAAATCGGCTCGCCATACGTGCCGAGAAAGTGCGCAATGCGGTTGTAGCGCATCATGCTTTCCTCATCGCGCTCTTCGTACTCGAATTGCTTGATGGTTACTTGTTTCATAGGATTTTCTTCTTGAAGAGTGCCGCATAGCGCGGATATTCCTTCTGAATCTCATCGTGGTGCGCCCGGAAGATTTCCTTTGCTTTGGTGAGCTGCCCATCAGCATATGCGAGAATGCACGCTTCGGGCGGTAAGGGCTCAATGCGGAGCTTGCTCGCCCAGGTTTCCGCGAGAACGATGCTTCCTTGTTCTTTGATGAGCGTCCGTATGCCTTTCTGGAATTCATTTCGCACCTGAGGGAACAATTCTGCAAGCCAATGATACTCCGGTGCTTCCTCGCGCGGGAATTGCTTTGGGTTTTTCAGGGCTTTCTTACAGAGTGTCCTGAGTGCGCCATTCTCGAGCTGCGGATTGACGTGCGTGAATCCTGCAATGCAGCGCATGCCGTACACCGAGCCGCGCTTGACGTGGTTCGCATACGCCTGCTGGATGGTTGCGTCATCGAAACAGTGCAGCACGCCTGTTTCTCCCTCGGTGTCGACGATGCATCCGATGTCGCCCTCAAGCAGCCACGTTCGGTATTTCTCGTGGATGATTTCTTTCGGCAGCGGAACGCCGGTGAGCTTCTCTACGCGTTTGATAGACGGCATGCTGACGGCCGAGAGATACGTGCGATAAAATCGTTCGACGTGCTTCTTTTCCGGCTTGAGTTCCAGTATTTTCATTCCTTCTTCCAGCTTTTCTGACACGTCTTCTGCGTCGTCGCCAATGCGGTGCGCGAACTCCAGCTTTTTCGAAAGAAGCGATGCATAGTAGCGTTGGACGTTGCGGGGAGCGGGTTTTGCGCCAATGTCCTTGCAGAAGCGCCACATCTCAGTCCACCAGTTGCCTTCTAGAAGATTATTGTAGACGCGTTCGGCAAGCTTTTTGTCCCAGCGCGGCTCGGCGCCAAGGAGTTTTACAATCTTGCGCATGTCCTCAGGCCGTCGTAATTCAGTCCCTTCCTCGCGCTTGCTGATGTAGGTTGTGAGCCAGTCCTTGCCAATCTGGTCAACCTGCGCTTGCGTGACGGGCGGTTTGCCGAAATAGTGCACGACTGAGTCCAAGTCGTGGACCGTCCAGGGATGCTTGAAGAATGCTGTCCATGCTGCCGAAATTTGCTCGGATGTCGGCATAATGGTTTTGTTGGTCAACGACGTAAGGTCCCGGATGCGTCCTTGCCGAATGAGCTTGGGATAAATGGTCTGTTGTAGGTAGTCGCCATCAATGGGCAATTTCTTTTGCTCATCGAGCATCACCATGATGTCGTGAGCGCGCATTTGATTCTTGTCGTTGAGAATCATGCGTGTGAGCTCCTGTTTCGTGAGCGGCCAGTGCTTCGCGAGCAGGTCAAGATGTTCTCCGGACAATCGCGGCGGGCTCCAATTCGGATCGCGATTGATGACTTCGCGAATGATGGATTCGAGTGTGTCGGGAACCGTGATTTTTGCCATCAATGTATCTCCTGCTTTTGATAGTACGGCTTACCGCCAACGCTGCGAATTTTCTTTTTCTCAACTTCAATTGTATCAATGAGAATGCACAGGTCTTCGTCAATCTTCCATAACGCGCCCTTGCCTTCATTGGAGCGTTTCCAGCCGTCTTTCAACGCGGCTTGAATGAGGTGGTCCTGCACGCGCACTGCAGTTTCCCGCGAGCGATACAATCCGTGGTCTTTCGACCAGTGCCCGTAAGGCGTTTCTGCGCCCATGCAAGGAGAGTCTTCTTTGATTTTGTTTCCCCTCTCCTTGAGCTCATAGAGCGTCACCATGATGCGCGTCTGCAGGTCGTTCATGTGTTGCTCGCGTTGCGCAATCTTTAAATAGAATTCCGCACGTTTCACACCCGGTTGGGGTGCAAACATTCATCAATTGCAGAAGCTCGGATTGTCCTACTACGAAAGCAAAGCTGTCGACGCTCTGTTGAAGGAGCGATTGACGCCGAAACTGCTTGCGAGGAAGGCACAAATCCCTCCGGGAAAGGTGTATTCGATTATTTCTGCGCTGTTGGAGAAAGGATTGGTTGAAGAGACCGATTCGCGGCCGAAGCAGCTCTTCATTCCCGACCCGGCAGCGCTCATCGGCACGTTGATTGAGGGTAAACAGAGAGAGCAGGAACATCTTTTCTCCGAACTGCGGCATCTTGCGTCCTCGGCTGCGATTTCGCGCTCGCAACCATCGCGATTCTTCCAAATCGGAACAACGTTGGAGGACAACCGCGACATCCAGCTGCGCTCGTTTCTGGAAGCCAAGCACGAAGTGTGCCAAATAATCAACAAGCATCACCGTCCCTCGTCAAACCGTTCCAGCAAGACGGTCTGGGAACGCGCCATCGCTGATGCCGTCAAGCGCGGCGTGACGTTCCGCTCATTGTATCCTGAGGACGCTGAGCTTCCCGTCTTGCTCCAGCAACTGCCCGCGAGCAAGTTCCAGGTTCGCCGACTGACGACCGACTTCACGCGCTGCGACATCATCGACAGGAAAAGCGTTCTCCTCAAGCTCGTCCACGCCGACGCAACGGCCTACGGCGGCATCTTGTTCATCGAGAACGAAAAGCTCGCGCGCAACCTGCAAGGCATCTTTGAGCAGTTGTGGTTGCAGAGTTCACCGTGAAAGTCGCATACATTATTCCCGGATTCACGGACAGTGCACGCGCAAGACACTACCACTATGTGTGTGATTCGTTTCTTGCCAAAGGAATAACTCCCAGTCCCATAAAGATTGATTGGTCCAAATGGACACTGACAGAATACGTTCAGCAATTCTTTGAGCAATACCGTCCAGAAAAGCGACAAGAAACGTATTTGTTAGGATTTTCCTGGGGTGCAATGATCGCATTGGTCGCTTCACGAGAGGTGCGCCCGAAACAACAAATTCTCTGTTCACTCTCACCCTATTTCAAGGAAGACTTGCCGCGCATTCCTCGAAAACAGGATGATGCTCGTTCTCTTGAGGATTTTGCACGGTATTCGTTTGCCGAAATCGCAAGAACGGTACCCAAGAAACCCTTGCTTGTGGTGGGTGGGGAGGAAGCTCGCGATTGCATTCGACGCTCCCTTGACGCCGCTAAAAAGCTTTCCGGCACACTGTTTGTTGCAGGGAATGCCTTCCATGACATTTCAGATCCCGCATACCGTGTTCTTCTTAAGGAGGTTATCGCAAACCTTTAAAAAGCCAGCAAAAGATAATTCTTGTATTGGCACCGTCGCATACGCGGTGCCGCATACCGTCGCATGCACGCCGACAACGGTCGGCGGCCGCGCCGGTGCCACCCGGATTCCGATTCGAGTGGCAATCGTATGCGAAATCACAGTGGCACCGTCGCATAATCCGGTAGTGCGTCCGCCTTGAGAGCGGATCCCGCAAGGGGCTGCAGGTTCAAATCCTGCCGGTGCCGTAAATTAATTAAACATCAAACGCCACTTGTTGCTTATGGAACCGCTTAAACTGAATACGAAATTCGTCTATGATGCACTTGTTGCTCACGCGTATGGCAAATTAGATGCGAGAAACGGGCTTATTATCGCGCACAAATTAGGGCTTATCTCGGGAATCAGTCTTGATATCTTTAAGAAGACGCTTCACGATGAGAGTATGGCAAACTCGTACAAGTTCTTCAATGAACAAAAGGAACTCCTTGAAAAAGCGCCCGGAGAACTCCTGACGCTCGAAAAAATGCTTGAGCGTGTCAGCGTAAAGGTGGAAGTGCGAGAGTTCGTTGAATGTTTGTATGTGTGTAACGGCAATCTCGAGGAAGCGAAGGATATCTACCTCATGGATAAGAAGCCGAAAAACTACTCAGCCCCCCTCAATCGCGAACGGGTTAACAATCGCGACGGATCAGAAATTCCCAGGAAGGACTCATTATACGGTCCGCGTTGATTTCTGCACGTTCTACTTTATTTTTTCCAACTTCTCAAGCGACTCCTTCAACACATCAAACCCTTCCTGCCAGAACTGCTCCGACGTGATGTCGACGCCGACGGCTTTGGCCATTTCGATGGGTTTCTCGCTGCCGCCTTTGGCGAAGAAGTCGAGGATGGCCGGGACTGCCTTTTGGCCTTCCTTTCTGAACTTATTGTAGAACGCGTACGCCATCAGGTTGCCAAACCCGTAGCCGTAACAGTAGAACGGCGTGTTGTAGATGTGCGGAATGGAGTAAAACTCGTTGCGGAACAGGTCGTCAACTTCAACCTCTTTCCCCAGCTGCGCTCTCAACAAGGCAACGTATGCGTCCTCGACGTCCTTCATGCTCTTGCCTTGCTGAATCAAGTCGTGCGCCTTGCGTTCGAACAGGACAAACCCGATTTGCCGCACGGCTGACTTGTACGCGTCATCCAAACGCTTGCACAACAACTCTTTTGCCCTATCCGGATATGCTTCCATCAAGCTCTCGACGAGGAGTGTCTCGCCAAAGATAGATGCCGTTTCTGCCAGCGGAATCGGCGCGTGGAAGGTCATAATGGTGTTCCGAGCAGCAAGCGCGGAATGCACGGCGTGCCCGAGCTCGTGCGCGAGCGTGCACGTGTGGTCGAGCGTTCCCGTGAAGTTCAGCATCACGTACGGCAAAATGTCAACGCCCGGTGAAGCGCAATACGCTCCCGACTCCTTGTTCGGCAGGATGGTGGAGTGCACGTGGTTCTCCGTGATGACGTTCTGCGCGTGCACCGCAAAATCAGGAGAAAACCTTGAAAACGCCGCCAGGGTCATCTTCACTGCGGTGTCGTAGGAAATCTTGTCTTCCTTCGTCGCAAGAGGAGCGTACAAGTCAAAGCGGCGCATCGTCTTCAGGCCGAGCTGTTTGCGCTTGAACGCAAACCAGCGGTGGAACAACGCGTGGTTCTTCTCCGTGACTTTCAACAGCGCTTCAATCGCTTTGTCCGGCAAATCATTCCTGACATTCCGGATATTCAACGGCTCCTTGAACTTGCGCAACTGAATTCCTTCGGCGTGCCAGTCCATCACGATGGCGCGGTAAATCTCGCCAAGCGCGTCCTTGTTCTCCTTGTACTTCGTCAGCAGCTTCCGATAGGCCTCTTCGCGCAGTTTTGCGTTCGAGCCCATCACCCTCATCATCAGCTCGTCGCGGCTCAATTCCTTGCCGTCAACGGCGTACTTCCAGGGTGACGTGAGCACGGTGTAGACTTTCTTCAATGCAGCTTTGCCGTTGGCGTCCTTGATGTTGATGATTTGCTCGCTCTCTTCCTTCAACGCGTACTGCCGGTTCAACCAAATGAGTTCGAACACGCGCTTGTGCTTGCCGGCTCCGGCAATCAAGCGCAAGGCGTCCTTCTCGGGCAAGTCCTTGAACCAGTGCTGGAAGAAAATCAGGCGGTTCTCCACGTTCGTGCAGAAGGTGGTGATGTGGGCTTCCTTTGCCGCTAATTCCGGGTCGGCCGTGTCAATCGAGAACGGCAGACTATAAACGTGCCCGAGCCGTGAAATGAGCGACAGCAGGTCGCACAGCTCATCCGTGATTTTGATGAGGGTCGCTTCCGCGAGGTTGTTCTTGAGCTGCGGCTTCCACTTCTCGAACGCGGCAACCTTTGCCTCGACTTCCTTCATCGCTTTGTCGACGCCTTGCGGCAGCAGGGGAGTGAGATTCCACTCGGTTTGCTTGTATTCCTGGACTTGTTCCTCTTTCATAATTGTCAACGACCGCCGGTTGTTTAAAAGCATTGTGACAGCAAACTATATGAATGGGTAAAAACCATCAATGTGCATGGACATGCCCAAGAACGAATCCGAATGGAAAAAGAAGCTCAGCCCTGAACAGTACCACGTCCTGCGCGAGAAAGGCACGGAGATGGCGGGCACGGGCAAGCTCTTGCACAACAAGGAAACCGGGATGTACATGTGCGGCGGTTGCGGCGCGCCGTTATTCTCTTCCGATGCAAAATTCGACTCAGGCACGGGCTGGCCGAGCTTCGACAAAGCCACGGAAAACGTCGGCATGCGTGATGACAACAGTCAGGGCATGCATCGCAATGAAGTCTACTGCAAGAAGTGCGGCGGCCACTTGGGACACGTCTTCGATGACGGCCCCACGGAAACGGGAATGCGGTACTGCATCAACTCGTGCTCCTTGAACTTCAAGAAGAAATGAGTTGAGTGTTGGTGAGTACCGTTCTCGTAGTCTTGCACCGCGTCGTTGAGTGCTGGTGATGTTTGTCGTATCGTTGTTAACGACTAACTAAACGACGCCTCAAAGCTGCCGGGGAACGGAGCAGCAGGGGAACTCAACGACATAAGCATATCTGGATGTAACGCCTCAAAACGGCAACTTACAACCAATCACACACTTCGCGTTTCTGTCGCTCGACGACAATCTTTCCGTCTTTGACCGGAACGAGCGTGAGCCGTCCTTGAACTAATGCAAGAATGTACATGGGTTTCATCGTGACCTCGCAATACGGTAATTGTCAAATTCGACGTCCATGAAGTCCGTGCGGATGCCTGCGTGGCCTTCGCCGAACACCAGGCCATGGCTGCCGTCGTCGCGCGCCTGCACCACCGTGCGCCACGCGCCGCGTTCCCTCAGTGACAGGATGATGCTCGCGCCGTGCTCATCATTCTTCACCTGGCAGCGGAGCCCCATCCACGCATGCAGGGGAATGAGTGCCAGCCCGTTCTTCCGATACTCGCCGGGGAACGCGGTTCCTCGCGCCAGCGTCTCGTAAATGCCGTTTGTTTTCTTCTTGATTACGGCTTTGCCGTCAACGCGCACGCCCGCATAGTACAAGTTGTGCTGGTCCTGATACCTGTTTATGAAGTGGACGCCGTTCGTGGCGTTGCGGCGTTCGCTCGCACTCTCCCGGTAGGCGTTCATGCGAAAATCGACTTCCTGGATGGAGTCGAGCCACCTGCTGCGCGTGATTAACCGAAAGACGTTCTGCGGGTGATACCCGTTATCCGTCTCGTCGGGTTTATGCCTAGCGTACTTCTGCTGCCAGACCGAGCCCGCGGGCAGCGAGCCCTGAATCGTCTTGCCCGTGCCGCCCTGCTCGATGAACAATCCGCCGGAGCTCAGCCACCATTCAGGGCTCGCGCTTTCATCCATGCGTCCGGTCTCGTTGAGGACGCGGGTTTCCTGAAAAGGTTCTACGAATTCCATAAGGTTCTCCAATCCCTTGCGCCCGACGATGTGCAGGAATTTCATGTTTTGGTAATGCGATAATTGTCAAACTCGACATCCATGAAGTCGGTCCTGATGCCTGCCGAGCCGGGTTCTACAATCTCCGGACCGTATTTCGTTTCGTCATCAATGCCTTCGGTGGCAAGCTCCCACGCGCCATTTCCGAGCTTGTCAAGGAACACTTGGATGCGGACGCTGCCGTCAGGCATCGTCACGGTATCCGTGCGGAGCCCAATCCAGGTGTTCTTGGGAAGGAGGTTCGGGTTTTTCTCGAAATCATACACGCCGGGAAAGGCGTTCTGGTACGCAAGCTCGTGGTATTCGCCATTTGACTTCTTCTTGACGACGGCTGCCCCGTCAACTCTCACGCCAGCATAGTAGAGGTTGTCGCTGTCCGCGTACCGCGAGAACAGGAGGACGCCATTGGACTCGTTGCGCCTCGGCGAGTCGCTGACGCGGTAGTCCCCCATGCGGAAATACACTTCCTGCCGGAAGTTCACCCAGCGGCTTTTTGTGATGAGCCGGAAGATGTTCTGGGGGTATTCGCCGTTCTCCGTGTCGGTCGGGTTGTAATTCGCGTAATCGAGCTGCCACTTGGTTTCGGGAGCAGTAGGCCCTTCGAGCGTGCTGCCGACGCCTCCTTGCCGGATGAACATGCCTCCGGAATTGAGCCACCAGTCCGGGTCGGGGCTTTCTCCGGGGCGTCCGGTTTCCTCGAGCACGCTCGGAGTGTCGAACGAGTCCGAGAAGTGCGTCGGTTCGACCGAGAGCGAATCGATGACGAGCGTTCCCGGGTCGATGCCATTCTCGGCGGGCTTTTCCGACAGCCGGAATCCGATGCCTCCGCTCCCCAGGGGAAGGCTTGCGGACACAAGCTGTTCGCCGTTGATGGCGCATCCTATCTGTCCGTCCGAGGCGCGCATGCCGAGCGTGAAGTTCTCTTGCGGCAACGCATACGGTGCGTCCTTCATGGTGCGCATCGCGAGCACGGACGTCTGGTTGTCCACCACGTTCCACACCCGCACCGCATCATGCGAGAAGTCGCACATGAGGTAGTTGTCGTTGTCGCGGTACATGCCCAAAAGCCCTGCGTTCTCTCCGGTGAACGACGCCACGTGCGCCGTGAACTCGTAGTCTTTCCAGAGCGCGGTGCCGTCCAGGAAGGTCATGCTGCCGGGCGAGACGTTCACCTGGCGCAACAGCATCGTGCCGTTGGAGAGCGTCATGTCCCCCCACGTCACCACCCAACCATGGTTGGCTCCGAGTTCGTCCTGGTAGGGCAGTTCCTTGTCGCGCACGGCTTCCAGCGTTTTCACGAGTGCGTCACCGGTTGTTCCGCTGTAGACGATGACGCGCCGGATGCGGTACTCGTCGGGGTCCGCATAGTTGGCGCGGAA
The DNA here is from genome assembly GCA_035476335.1 of Binatia bacterium. Taxonomy (GTDB): domain Archaea; phylum Nanobdellota; class Nanobdellia; order Woesearchaeales; family ARS49; genus DSQK01. The sequence goes on from DATILO010000032.1 coordinate 10,063, forward strand.
ACCCTTGCTCGGCCACCATTGGTAGAACGTGTAGGGATAGATGCGGTGCGCCTCGCTCCAGACGATGTTGCCGGCTTCAGGATAATTGTCCGAGTCCTGCCCGAAATTGCCGAACGGGTAGGCATAGGCGTTGATGTGCAGTCCGAAGCCCGCCTCCAGGCTGTCCTTCACGGTCTGGAATTCGTTGTTAATGCGCTGCCGGTATTCGTCATCCGTTTCGAGACGGCCTTCGTCAGGGAACCATTGCTTGTTCGCGAGGAAGTTGCCGAGCGTCCCGTTCTCCTGGATGAGGATGGCGCCGTGACCGTCCTGCGCGTGCGCTTCAAGCTCCCAGCGTCCGGACTGCTGCATGTGCTCGACTTCCGCGCGCGAAAGATAGTAGGGATGCTGGTCGAGCAGGTTGTACTTGGAGATGAGGAACATGACGGCAGAATAATTCAGCGCGCGCAGCACCGGGTCGGTGTTGTAATAGCTCGTCTTGATGCCGTCGTCGAACGTGATGAGAAATGAGCGATCCGGCAGCTGCCGTTTCCCAGCCATCCAGTCCTCGAATTCCTGGAGCGTCACGGTCTGGTAGCCCGCGCGTTTCAGGGCGAACATCTGCGAGGAGAACTCATCCGTGAGCACGTCGGTCTTGTAGGGCTTGTCTGCGATGCCGTGGTAGAGCAAGATCGGGATGGAGTGTGCCGTGCCGGGCGTGCGGTTGCTCGCGGCATGCTGCGAGACGTACGAGCGATACCGCAATTCCATCTTTGCCGTGTTGGCCGCTTGCGCGGGGAGCAGGTGGAGCTCGTTATTGAAGAAGTACTTCATCACGAGCGCGCCGAAAACGGCAATGACCAGCACAATCACCAGGATTTCGGTGATGCTGCGCATTATCCGCGATGCCACGTGCTCCTCCGGATGGTTGCGAGCGCATAGAAGGTGAGCCAGGTCAGGATGAGCGTCGAGGTGAGACTCATCAGGGGACGGTACACCCATTTGTGGTCGCGGCTCTCAATGCGGTAGGCGAGTCCGAACATGAACCCGACGAAAATGATGCCGCAGAGGTACAGGATTGCGGACATCACGTTCCCTTGCGCAGGGAAGTAGACCAGGTACCGGAACGCAATCAAGGGACCGGAGAAGACAAAGAGGATATGCAGATAGTAGAACAAGGCCGGAAGGAACGGCTTTTTCCAATAGAACTTGCCCGTGAAGAACAGGTTGCGGATGAAGCTCTTCTTCCAGCGGACTTGCTGGCGGAGGAAGCCCTTGACGGTCTCCGGGACTTTTGTCCAGGAACGCGCGGACTTGGAATACACGATGCGCCATTCCCGCAGAGGATAATCGACTTTGAGGAACGGCGAGTTCGCGTGCTTGCGCTTGAGCTTTTCGCCCACGCTGCGGCTGCCGAGCACGAAGCCCGTCAGGGTTCGGTCGGTGGCGAACTTGAATTCCTTGCCGAAGAACGTGTCCTGTTCCCAGGCAGGGATGAAGTTGTAGATGGCCTCGCGCCGGAATGCCGCAAGGGGGCCGGAGACGCACGTGACGCAGCCGAACACGCTTTCGAACGCCTTTCTGACGGAGAACTGTCCCTCGTACCAGGCGTCCTGGATGCGCGTGAGCAGGTTCTTGTTGCCGTTGAGCGCGCGGCAGTGGCCTGCGACGGCTCCGATGAGCGGGTCCAGGTTGAACGCGTCAACGACGCGCTGCACGGCATCATCGGCGAGCACCGAATCAGAATCCGTGAAGACGAACAAGTCTCCTTTGGCGTGGAGCATTGCCTGCGCAAGCGCCTTTTTCTTTCCCACATTCTTTTCGAGATGAATCACCTTGACGCCCTTGAAGGAGTCGAGCACGGCTTTCGTGCCGTCGGTGCTTGCGTCGTTGACGATGATGATTTCCCGCCGGCCATACGTCTGGTCGATGAGCGATTGGACGCATTGCGCAATGATGGCTTCCTCGTTGTGCGCGGCGACCATGCAGCTCACAAGATAGCGTTTCTTGCGTGACGACGGAAGTTGCCTGCCGAGGACGGCGGGGTCGCGGTAGCGGTGGAATGCGATGAAGAAGAGGACGAGCACGATGCTCGTGACCGTGATGCCGTACGCAAAGAGAAAGAAGTTGGCGGTGGTGGGATGATAGACTGCCTTTCCGATGAGCACCACGAGGGTGGCCAGGAGGATAAGGTAGACCGTAAACGGAACGCGACCGAGACGTGCCATGGGGTTCAGCTCGCTTTCTTGTGGCCGTTGCCGTGATAGGTGAAGATGCGCGTCTTGCGGTCTTCAATCGGTCCAACGGAATACGTCCTGCTCACGGCACGGAAGACGATGCCTGCGTTCGTGCAGTCATCGCCGTCAATGCAGTTTCTGCCGTCCACGGCAGCGCGCACCTTCTTGCTTGCGAGATAGGAGCCGGTGAGCTGTTCGCGGAATTCCCGGTGGGCGGTCGCGACCACAATCGCATCCGCGCCCTGCACGGCCTCGTCAAGCGTCGTTGCGAGACAGTCCTGGAACTCGTCCGGGACCCGTTCGCGGGGAACGTGCGGGTCGTAGGCGCGCACGATGGCGTGCCGTTCGCGTAAATACTGGATGAGCGGGAACGCGGGCGTGTCCCGGATGTCGTCAAGGTTTTCCTTGTACGCGAGCCCGAGCACGGCAACCGTGGAGCCGTTCAGCGGCCGCTGGACGTCATTGAGACATTCATTGACCAGTTCGCCGGTGAACGCGGGCATGCCGTCGTTGACCGCGGCGGATTCTTCATAGAGCGAAAGCGCCACGCCGTGCTTGCGCGCGTCTTTGGTGAGGTAGTGCAGGTCGACGGGAATGCAGTGGCCTCCGACGCCCGTGCCGGGGCGGGGATACTTTCTGAACCAGCCGAAGGGCTTGGTTTCCATGCCTGCGACGACTTCTTCGAGATTGATGTCGCGCTTCTTGCAGTACTGCGCGAGCTGGCCGTGTCCGCCCAGCATGAGGTTGCTGTCGGAGTTCTCGCCCACTTTCACGAGTTCGGCTGCCATGATGGTGGAGAGCGGCATGACTCGGACGAGGTATTGGACGTCTTGCTCAACGCCATAGATGACTTCGCGGCGCGTGTGGACGCCGAGGTCGAGCAGGGATTCGTAGAGTTCGACGTTCCGCCGGCGGCCTTCGGCGCTGTTGGAGCCGACGACGCGGGGAATCAGTTCCAGCGGCCAACCGTCGTCTCCGGGATTGATGCGTTCCGGACAGTGCGCGATGTGGAAATCGAGCCCGCCGCGCAGGTTCGAGTAATGTTCGAGAATGGGGAGCATGACTTCTTCGGTGACGCCGGGATTCACGGTTGATTCCAGCACGACGTTCTGGTGTCGTTGCAGGCGCTTGCCGATTTCGCGGGCCGCGCCCTCAATCGGGCGCAGGTCAGGCGTCTTGTCGTCATACACGGGCGTGGGAACGCAGGTGATGATATCAGAGACGTCTTTGAGCGCGTCGTAATCCGTCGTGAACTGGATGTGTGATTGTTCCAACTCGCGCGCGAGCTGGGGCGCGTGATACGGCAGGATGCGCTTTTGGAGAAGTTCAATCCTCTTTGCGTCGCAATCAATGCCGATGACGTCGTGCCCTTTTCGGTCGGCAAGCGACGCCAGCGGGAATCCGACATATCCAAGACCGATGACCGCGATTTTCTTACGTGCAGTAACCATATATTCACCTCGTTCACTCACAGAAAGCCCCAGATTCGATACTGGTGGTCAGCAAGAAGGAGCGAACTGAACATTAAATAGGCGTGGAACGGGTTGTCTGGACTCGGCATCCACGAGCGAGCTATTTGTTCTCGTGTTTCAGAATGGCGTGCCGCATGCCGGTGGCGGAGACTTCGTTTCTGCCGACAATCATGCGCAACCCGCGCTCCATGCTGCGCAGGATGCGTGCGAGCGGGCGCGCGTCCTTCAGAATCTTTTCCTCGCGGGCGAGCAGTTCTGCTTCTTTCAGGAGTTCGGCTTCTCGTGCGAGCACGATTTCGTGCGCGATTTTCTGCGCCTCAGCGACTTCTTCTCCTGCTGCTGCAATCGCCGCGAACCGCGCATAGACGCGGAATGCGGTGTAGAAGGGCAAAACTGCGAGGATGTCAAGCCAATAGAGCTTCACGAACTTCACGACGTTCCTGACATGCACCCACTTGAAGGACAGGTCGACGATGAAGAAGAACGCGATGAAGTAGTCGAGATACGTGATGAAGGGCTCGAGGTATTCGAGTGAATAGAGCGTCCAGAACGGGTTTTCGAGAATCAATTCGATGCCCAATGCGACGAGCAGATAGGGAATAATCAGGTCGGTGAACCATTCGAACCAGCGGAAGAACGTGAACTGGTGCTCGTGCACGCCGAGTTTGTCCTCATGCGACTTCGCGGGCCTCTTTTTCACGAATGAGGGAGTGCGTGTCGGCATTAATAAGCTTTCGTGACACGTTGTTATGCTGCTGGTAGGATGGTGTCGTTGAGCTCCTTGCTCTTCTCATGCCGGTGCTTTGCATCCGGCATGACGCCAAAGGGCTCTGCCCTTTGAGCGTGCCCAGGTAGTTTTGAGGCGTCGTTTTCTCAGAAGTCGATAACGCACGAACGACAAACCTGCCTGGGAACGGTACTCACCACACTCAACCACGGAGGCAACGCGGCCACCAACGCGACCTACGATCTCCTAAGACTCACTTTTGTTCACACCCGCTCATTTGCGTTCAAGCACGACTTGCACTTATGATTAGGCCCGAGAAGCCCACCCCTCACCTAGTGCCTAGCGCGTTTTGGTGCTGAAGCAGGCTTCAGAACACAACTTAAATTTTTCAATATAGAAAAATAGACAAGCTCGTTAAGTGCCTAAGTAACGCAACCTATTCACCAATCGCTAGGCACCATGGTGAGACTTCATCCCAAGAAGCAAAAGTGAACTTTATTCGTGAAAAGTGAGAGTTCGTAGCAATACAGAAACCAAGAATGCAAGAACAGATAGGCACTATTCAAAGATTGACTTTGACCACATCACGATACATCTTCGTCAGGCACGCAGTCAATTTCTCTTTCAGCCCTTCATCATCAGTCGCGTGCCGCAACTGCCGCATTGCGTCACAAACGCGCAGAATCATGTGCACAATGTCTCCTTCAGGCATGTCGGTGTACTTCAATAACTCCGTAAACTCAGCCCCTTCTGCCCAGCGGGTAATCAAAAGTGAGAGCCGCTTGAGTGCAAACTTGTTCAGGAACTCGAGAGCGTAGTGGTTCTTCTGGAGCTTCAAGAGGATGCTTTCGTAGACTTTTTGCGCCCCGAACTTGA
>DATILO010000033.1:0-8252 GCA_035476335.1 Binatia bacterium
CACTTCGTATTTCGGGTCTTTCAGGTATGCGCGGAACTCGGGAAATGTCATCATGCGCCCTTCCTTGATCTCGGCATCGTTCGGGCAGACATCACCGTTGGTTTCGACCACGTGCAGCAGCCCGAAGTGAACCGAATCAACCGGTTTGTATGCGTCATCGTTGATGTATCCGACGAGTTTCGGCTCCGTTATTTCTCCCTTGCACGTGATTTCTTCCCCATAGACTTCGCGCTGGAGCGATGCAAATACCGGGTCTTCAGGCATCTTGACCTTGTCTCCCGGTCGCACGTGCCCGCCCACACCAATGCTCCACTTGCCATGCAGTTGCGTCTCTGCATACTTCGCCTCCTCACTCGCGCGGAGGTAGGCGAACAAACGCTTTTCCGCAGGGTTCACGAAGACCGTATACGCAATCGGTTGTTTCTTGGAGTTATCCGACTCGAGGCCCGTCCCCAGCTTTGCATTGCCGCGTTTGCCAAACGCGTAATGGTCAAGAACGCGCTTGCGGTAATCGATGCCGTTCACGGGATGGAAGCCGTTGAAGTGCTCCTTCTCGAAAAGTTTTGCACGGTCAACGTACATGATGAGCTCCTTCTCGTTCGCGGCCTTGCCCGCGATTTCTGCGGGGTCCGGGAGCTTCATCGGCTTGGGCAGCAACGCAAATTTCTGGGACATGTGAGCACCTCCGTACTCCTTATCCGGAACGGCGCGCACGCGTTCGAACTGGACGGCGCAGCACGGGTCGCCGTGATGCAATACCATCTCGTCGAGCACGGGAATCTCGAGGGTTGCGACACCCTTGAACATGTTCGCATCGAAGTATCCCGCGATATGCGCGCGGTTTTCCATGATGCTCGTGCGATAATCGGGCATGACTCCGGCATGCGTCGCGGTCATCGAGAGCCATTCGCGGGATTGGGTCAGGTAGAGCTCGCCCTTCCTCAACTGCAGCGAGCCGTTCGCGGGCGCAAGGACGGGGTCGAAGTAGTGCTCCCAGTCAATCATGCGCTTGACGCTTCGGTCAACGGGGTCGGGGTTCTTGCGCGAGCGGAATCCGATGAGTCCGTCGCTCTCCACGCCTTCCAAATCCGCCGTCAGCAGGAGCCCGTTGTCGAATTCCAGGTCCCGCACGTGGATGTTATCCCCATTCCGCTTGACAAGACCGTGCTGGTTGATGAGCTGCACCAGTTCGCCATCGTTGAGGATGCACTGGTTCCTGCAGTACGCGCGGAGCTGGTTGAACGCGAATCCGGGAAAGATGCGGTTGAAGAAGATGAGCGGCTTCACGAGCACGTACAGGTTTCCCTCAAAGCCCGCGGGAACCTCGTCGTATTTCGGCACGCCATCGGCGACGAGACGGTCAAAGTTGCCCATGCGTCCTTCGGTGCTCTTCGGGCTTGCGCGGATGAAGAAGTTTTTCGGGATTTTCCACGTGCCCTCAGCAGGGAAGAGGTAGGAGAAGTCGGGTGCAAGGACCATGCCGTCTTTCTCGTGTATCTTGTAGTGGATGCGCTCGCGCGGATGCAACCGTCGCAGACTCTCAACGACTGAAACGCTCCGTTCGGGTCGGAAGCCATTCGGCACGCGCCAGCATTCATCGAGAACGGAAATGTCGTAGTTGGCCGGTTGGAGGCAGGACTCGCGCTTCTCATCAACGTTCAAGTTCGTCCAGCCGTCCTTGAACAGCGCTTGGCGAAGCTCCTGAGAAGCAAGTGCACCCTCAATACGGTCATCAATCACTCTTTTCTACCCCCGTGCGGTTCACGAACGTCGAGCTTTAAATGCATTCTGCTCTTTCATCTTGTATTCTCGGGTAGTTGTGTCGTGCAACAGGTTTAAAAATAATGAACGCATGTATTTTTCCATGCGTCTGATTGGCATCGCGGGAACGTCCGGCTCGGGTAAAGATTCTCTGGGCGATTATCTTGAGGAACGACTCGGCGGTTCGCTTTTCTGCCCGAAAATCACGCTTTCCGACCTGCTCCGCGTCAAGGGCGATGGCGTGTATCCTTCCATGCCTGACGATGAACTCGAGACTCTTGCAAATAACCGGCGCCGCACGCAAGGATACGACACGCTCGCGCGGGAGGCCGTGCAATGGGCCCAGGTTCGAGGCCGCCCGATGCTGGTCATCACGAGCATACGCCATCCGGCAGAGGCATCCTATGTGCTCCAGTATCCGACGCAGGATTCCCGCGACCTCATCTGGGTCGACGGTCCTTTCGATTTCCGGTATGCGCGGCGTGCGAGCCGCGTCCATCAGCCCGGACGGCCCGTGCCGACGTACGCCCAATGCAAAGCACAGGAAGAACGCCAGTTCTGCGGTGAAGGACCGTTTATCAACCTGGGCAAAGTCCGCGCGCTCGTGCCCCCAGAGAATCACATTTGGCATGACCGTCCTGAGAAGTCTCTTCTCTACGCGCAACTGGATAAAATCGTCGCCAGACTAGGGTATACGTACGTCCAAGAATGTTCTTTTTTCAAAAACAGTAATTCTTATTAATCCAGTCGAGAACGTGCGCTTATGCAACTCCCGGATTACGCCACGCTCCTCTCCGATGCGCTCCAGCGGAACGAGACGATTGTGCTCGCGTGCACGTGCTCCATTCGTTACTCAGGACGCGCCGAAAGCTTTCTCGCATCCGGAGACCGTATCATCATCGTCAAGGGCGACAAGGCCATTCTCGTGCACCAACCGACGGGAAACGCGCCCATCAACTACATGAAGCCGCAGACCTCGCACAGCGTCACGTTCGAGGATGGCAAGCTCATGCTCAAGAGCAAGCATTTGCCGATGAAGGAATTCCTCGACGTCACGATTGAGCGCATCCACTTCTACAACTCGCACAAGCTGGAAGACTCACAGACTATCGTCGTGGCCGGCACCGAGGAGGACATGAGCAATATGCTTTACGAGCAGCCGGAACTCATCGAGGACGGCTTCACGCCCGTGTCCCGAGAAGAGCAGACGAAATATGGCTTCATCGACGTCTTCGGCATCGACAAGCGCGGGCAACTGACCATCGTCGAGTGCAAGCGCTACTGCGCAGACCTCTCGGCCGTCACGCAATTGCGCCGCTACGTCGAAAAAATGATGGTCTCGAAAGGCGTCACCAAGATTCGGGGCATCCTTGCGGCTCCCAAAATCACCGAGAACGCGAAGAAAATGCTCGAGGACTGGGGCTTCGAGTTCAAGGTCATCAGGCCGCCGAAATACCTCGAGGAATTCGACAAGAAACAGGTCAAGCTGGACTTTTTCCGCGCTCATTCATAAAACTTATAAATGCATCCAAGCTCGTGCGCGCATGCTCGCCCAAATCGCGGAAATCGTGTACATGAGTGCTATCAGCAGTGTTGTTTTTGCGGGCGCTCTGCTGTTCTTTCGCGTCGTGGCATCTTACATTCCCTGAAGCGCAAACGCATTCTGCTCGTTGAGGACAAATCCGGTGTTCAAATCAACCAAAATATAGCCCGCATCGAGCTCATCAACCCAATTTCGCTTCTTCCAGGAAATGCCCTCAAACCCGTGCTCCAAGAGCGCCTTGATGGTGCGCCAGTGCGCCTGGACGTACATGATGCTGCTTCCGTGCACCAGGATGAGCGTGACCGTCGACATGGCTTCTTGAAGGTTTTTGCCTTTCAAATGCGTTGCTGAAGAAAAACCGGAAAGTTTCCGGAATGAACCGGAAATTTACGCGAGAACGAGGACCTTGTCGCGCGACGTCGCTCCTGATTTCAACAGCACGGGCCTGCCCAGCTGCCGCTTGACGAACTTCAACAGCTCGAGATTGGCCTTGTTATCTTCAGGCGGAGCGGCAACGTCGATGAGCACCCGTTCCTTGTCAAAACCGGTGACTCGGGTTTCAGAAGAATTGGGCTTCACGTGCACGCTGAGCTTTCCGTTCCGGACAAAATGCGTCAGGTCCATGTCGTTGCACCGTGGTGATGGTTGTCGTTCGTGCGATCGATTTGTAATAATACGACGCTACAAAACTGCGGGGGAACGGAGCAGCAGGGGAACTCAACGACAGGCACGCATCTGCGGCAGCGATACGCTCACTTATACTCTCTCCACGTATACTTGCACTGTTCGCACTTGTAGAATCGCGTCGCAGGTTCGTCTGCCGAGCGCGTCTGCAGCTCCCAATGGTATGCCTTCGTGTGCCCGCACTTCTTGCACTTCGCGTCCACCAGGGGAAGCGCTTCCGTCTCCTTCTCGACGACGTGCACGTCCCGGGAGGTGTGCTTGACCTGTTCCTTGATGGTGACGTCCCCGCCGGCAGTGTAGCCGCATTTCACGCACGCGAGCTTGCCGCCTTTCGGCATGAGAATCGTACCGCATTTCGGACAGAACATCATCATGCTCTCCCGAGAATCACGTTCAGCAATTCGACTGCGAGAATCTTAATCCAGCCGAGCAGGGGAACCCGCACGGCGGCCTTGCCGACGAGCGCATGCTGCGGGATGTCGTGCTCAAACGAGGCCGAGCCGCAGTTGTGGTCTCCTTTCGTGGTCACGCTCGTGTTGCCCGCCGCAACGACGCGGTGGATGATGGGGTCGCTCATGCCCTGCACGCCGAACACGACGACGTCGCCGGGCTGGACGTTCTTTGCCCCGATGAGAATCATGATGTCTCCCTTGTTGAACCCATTTGGAAATTTGAAACGCTCGAACTGGTCCTTCGTGAGCGTATACTTCGCGTAGAGATCTGCCTGGGTGTCGCACTTGGCGTTGACGCACGCGCACGTGCTCGTCCACCAGAGGTCGAAATTCGTTTCGTGCTCCATCGAGCCCGAAACGACCGCCACAATGGGATAGCTCGTTCCGAGCGCGAGCCCGAGTCCCGGATAGACGAGGAACTTGATGATGACGAACGCAAGGACGATGTTGACGAGCCAGCTCCAGATGCTGTTGTCCTCCCAGATGAACCACCACAGCTTGCGCCAGAAGCCCATCTTCTCAGGCATCTCATGAAGAAAGGGGTCCTTCGCGGGCTTCTTTTCCATCAGGGTTCCCTTCATTGTTGCGCCTTTTAAAGCTTTCCGGCTTGCCATACGTTCGTGTCACGCCTTGCACGTCGTTGCTCTCCCCAGCAGATTGGTAGCGTCGTATTACAAATCGATACGCACGAACGACAAAGCTGCTTGGGAACAGCACTCGCCAACACTCAAAGACATAACTACTTCTTTCCCACTAACGAATAAATCACGACCGGCTTCTCCTTGCCCTTCACCGTTGCACTTCCGAGCTTCTTGCAGTGGAAGCTCTCCTTCACCTGCTCGTACGTGCTCTTCGAAATAATGATGTCCGCGTGATGCTCTTTCGTAAGCCCCTCGAGCCGCGAGGCGAGATTCACCGTGTCGCCGATGGCGGTGTAGTCGAAGCGTTCCTCGCTTCCCATGTTGCCGATGATTGCGGGCCCGGTGTTGATGCCGCAGCCGATGTGGATGACGGGCACGCCACGCTCGCTCCACTTCTTTTGCAGCACTTTGAGCGCTTCCACCTGCTCCAACGCGGCAGTGCACGCCAGCGTCGCGTGATTGGGCTCCTCCACCGGAGCATTCCAGAACGCCATGATGGCGTCTCCGATGAACTTGTCCACAGTTCCCTGATGCTTGAGGATGATGCGCGTCATCGAAGTGAAATACTCGTTGAGCAACTGGACAAGCGCTTCCGGCTCGGTCTTTTCGCTCATCGTCGTGAAGCCGCGGATGTCGCTGAAGAACACCGTGATATCTTTGCGCGTGCCGCCGAGCTTCAGCTCCTGTTTTGCGCTGAGCAGTTCGTTGAGCAATTCCTTGCTTACGTATTTCGAGAACGCGTCGCGCAAATACGCCGTTTGTTGCTGTTCCTCAAAGTAGTTCAGCCCGACGCCTGCGCTCGTGAAGATAATCAACGCCAATGGCACGAAGAAGATGTCCATCAAGTACTGGAATTGGTGGAACGCGACTGCGGCAATCAAGCCATAGACAATGATGGCCGCGAGCCCGAGGATGACGGCATATTTCATCGGAAGCCGAGGAAGCAAAAACATTCCGATGGCTCCGGCAATGACGAGCACGATGAGCAGACCCAGCACACCCTGCTTCACGATGAAATTCTTGAGCAGGAGGTTCTGCAGGATGTTCGCGTGAATCTCAATGCCCGGCATTGCTCTTCCTTCGGAAGTGGGCACGAAATACTCGTCATGTAGATTGGCGGCAGTTGCACCGATGAGGACGAACTTATCCTTGAAGCTCTGATTGCCCGTGAGCGCGTCACGCACGCTCACCGAGGAGAACGTGCCAGGCACATCCGCGAAATTGATGCGGTAGGTCGGCTGGTCAAACGCAGCGTTTGCATCCCACCCTTTCTTGTACAACAAGAACGCAAACGGCAACGCGTCCTTGCGAAGCTCGACGCGGCGCGTGATGCCGTCCGGGTCGGTAATCAAGTTCACGTAGCCCGAATCCGCGGCGAAAATCGGCTTCACCAGCGTTCCCTCCTGGATTTCAGCCGCGAGAACGACGTTCGGCAACGAAGCAAGCGTCCCGTTCAGCCGCTCATCACTCACGCTCGGCTCGAAGAACGACACGTCCACGCCAATCGCTCGCGCATCCTGTACCTTCTCGAGCAACGCGGCAAAGACGTCACGCTCCCACGGCCATCGTCCGAGAGCGGAGATGCTCGCATCGTCAATCGTGACGAGCACGATGTTGCTCAAGGCAGGAGCGCCGCCGTACAACCGATCCGATAAATCGCTGCGCACCTGCGAGAACGTGTTGAAGTACGCAAGCGCTGCAAAAATGAGCAAGAGTCCCAGAAAGGCGAATGCGCGTCTCATCCAGCGATTTCCTGATTGACCTTCTGGATTGCCTTGGTGATGTCCGCAATCTTGTCAAGCGCAGCGAGATGGAACGGCGCCTTCGCCAGCGCGTCATCGACGTTGATGGCGCCTGCGTCCGCTTCCGCGAGCTTCTGGTTGACCTCTTCTTCCGTCACGCCGTAAAGCGTCATCGCCGTCTTGACCAGGAACGGATGGTCATCGATTTCGAGCTTGCGCAAGTACTGGAGCTCACCCACTGCGTGCTGCAGGTGCGCCTTGATTTCCGCGAGCTCTTCCGGAGTTGCGGCACGCTCGATGCCGTTTTCAACAACGCGCTTTTCTGCAACCAAGAACGTCTTGCCGTCATAGTCGTAGGAAACCGTTCCCTCGCCGACGAGCAGCTTGCCTTCGCTCAGCGCGAATGCCGTTCCTCGCACGGAAGCGACCGCCTTGTCCGTGCTGATGCTGTAATCGACCACGCCCACGAGCTTCGTGAACACGCTCCACGACTTGCCGCCCTTCTGCGAGATTTTCGGATGCGTGCGCGTGAGGTCGTCGAGCGTCACGCTCGTGTCCTTCTCCAGCGAGACGACCACGCTTTCGTAGAGGAAAACGGTTGCCGTTCCCTCGCCGGTGGCAATCACGTCGCCTTCGTCGAGCTCGATGGTGCCCGTCACGACGTTGCCGTTGACCGTCACCGTTCCGGATTCGACGTGCAGCTGCGCGGGCACGTTTGCCGATGAGCGCAGCGCAAAGAGAATGATTGCAACGATGAGAACGACGATAATCCCGCTGACCCACAGCCACCTTCTTGCCATACGCGTAAGGTAAGACGATGACTTTATAAAGCTATATCCGGCAAGAAGGGGGTATGCGTATCAAGTTCCAGCAGCGGTGTGCCAAATGCCGCAAAAACATGGTCCCGATGACCTCCTCGAGGCAGTTTCCCATCTGTGCGCCCTGCCAGCTGAAGGAAATCGACCAACCCATCACGAGCGCAGCGATGAGGAGATTCTTCGCCATCCCGCATGAGCTGTACGTGCAGTCGAGCTTCCTCCGCAGCATCAAGTCGCAATACCTCCGATTTGGCAGTCTCACGCCCAACCAGCGCGATGCTTTCAAGAAAGTCGTCGAAGAACTCCAGAATCCCACCATCCAGCAGCAACGGGAAGCAAAGAAACTCCTGGCCGAACAGAAGGCAACGCCGAAACAGCGGTTGCTTGACGCGCTCGACGGCATTCTCAAGAAAGACACGAAAGACAAGCGCCGGAAGGCGCTCGAAGTCATTGCCGATTTGGAGCTCTCGGGCATTACCGACCCGGCAATCCAGTCTGCCGTGAACGCGCTCGTGCTCAAGCTCCGCGGGCGCGCAAAAATCCTGCTCATGACGCCTGACGAAATCAAGCAGGTACGTGACACGCTCGGTGCGACGTGAACAAGAAAGAGC
>DATILO010000034.1:0-10876 GCA_035476335.1 Binatia bacterium
GCGCCCCGAACTTGAACTCGACGTTCTTGCGCTCCTCAAAGATGATTGCGCTGATTAAGGCGCACAATTCCACGACGGTAAACTCCTGGTGAAGGTCGGTGGCGAAAATCTCTCCCAGGAGCAGCTCGTTCGCGTAGATGCTCAGCAAAAACTTGCCTTTCCACGTCAGCTTCTCCTCAGGCGTTAGATAGCCCATCTTCTGCAATTGCTTGACCTTGTTCTTGAAGCTCGCCATGATGCGCACGTGCGAACCCTCCTGCCTGCGGACAAAGTAGTCAAAATTGCTCTTGAGAATAAGCTCCCGCTCCTCGGGATTGTGGTTCGCAATCAGGTGCATGACGGTGTTGAACGAGAGCCGGAATTGGCTCCGGATGGGCTCCTTGTCGCCGGAAATCAGGTCGATAATCTTGTCAACATCAGTCATCTTGCGGTCCACGACGCCGATGGCGTAGCCGACTGTGTCAATGCCTCGTCTTCCCGCACGCCCAGCCAACTGGAAGTACTCTTTCGAGTTGAGCGTGCGGAAGTTCATCCCGTCCCACTTCGTGAGAGAGGAAAACACCACGGCACGAGCGGGCATGTTGATACCAACGGCGAACGTTTCTGTCGTGAACAGCACCGAAAGCAGCCCGGCGGAAAACAACAGCTCAACCGCTTCCTTCAACTGCGGCAACAGCCCTGCGTGGTGCACGCCCACGCCTTTCGACGCAAGCTGGCGAATCGCGCGCACGCTCGTGAGCTCGCGGAGTTCTTCAGGAATCACTTGCCGGAAAATCTCGGCAGCGGACTGCTTTTTCTCGGCAGCGAGCAAGTCGAACTTCTCGGCAACCTGCTTTGCCTTCCGCTCGCATTCCCGTCGAGAAAACACAAAATAGAAGCACGGAAGCATCTTCTTGTCCTTCAATTCGCGAACGACTTGCCACGGCTCAACAACAGGAAATTCGTGCTTGGAATGCTGATGCCTGCCGCGCCTGCGCTCCTTCTGTTCAGGAATGAGCAGCAGTTTCCGCATTTCCTTCGGCTCGCCCATGCCGAAATCCGCGTCAAAGAGCAAGTGCTGCAAGGGAACGGCGCGTTTCGCATAGGTCACGACGGAAACCTTGTGCTTCTTGATGTGCTCAATCCACGCCGCAAATTGGTCCGCGTTCGGAATCGTGGCAGACAGACACAGGAATCGCAAATGATCAGGCGAGAAAATCAGGCTTTCCTCCCAAATCGTGCCGCGCTCGATGTCGGAGATGTAGTGGATTTCGTCAAACACGACGTACGCAATCGTCTCGACGAGCGGGTCGTGCGCGAGGAGCATGTTGCGGTAGATTTCCGTCGTCATCACGAGAATGCGCGCTTCCGTGTTGATTTGGACGTCGCCGGTGATGATGCCGACGTTCTCCGCTCCATACAGCCGCTTGAAGTCGCGATATTTCTGGTTCGAGAGCGCCTTGATGGGTGCAGTATAGACGACGCGCCGCTTCTGGTTCAGGAACTTGTCAATCACGTAGTCGGCAATGAGCGTCTTGCCCGTTCCGGTTGCGGCCGACACCACCACGCTCTCGTTGCGCTCGACGGCGGCAATCGCGTCCATCTGGAACTGGTCAAGCGTGAACTCTTTGAACTGCATAGAAGAACGTCCTCGACGCTGGTTTATAAAGTGTTACGCTCCCCAATACAGCACGCGCGTCACTTCGAGAATGATGTACGCAACATAAATCGCCAGGAACACGATGCCGTGCGACCTTCTGATTTCTCCCTTGCGCATGATGAACATGAAGAGCGTCATGCTGATAATCAATCCAATCATGCCGATGATGGTGCCGAGCACGCCGAACTCGAACGGCCGGAACATGGCCACGAGCCCGGTGAACAAATTCACTTCAATCAGCGACGTCCCGATGCTCTCGCCAAAACCGATTTCGCCGCCCTTCTTCTTCAGAATGGCGACCGTGCCCGCAATGCCGTCCGGCATCGCCGACGCGAGCGCGAGCAGCGTGATGGAGAGCAGATAGACGGGCACGCCCCAGCTTGCCGAGAGGTTGATGGCGCTGAACACGGCAACGCGCGCGGCAATGAGCATGGCTCCCAACGCGAGCAGAAACACCGTGATGTCCAAACTGACGCGCCGCATGGCAATCTGCCGGACGAGCCGTCCGGAGCTCTTTTCGCGCTTCCAGATGAGCAACAAATACGCAACAAACGAAATGACCATCACGAGCCCTTCGCTCCGTGACACGGAACCGTCGAGCAACAGGATGTAGGGCAGGATGATGAGTGCGAGTATCGGGAGCTCGATGCCGCTGATGACGCGCGTGTCGAGCTTTATCTTCCTCGCAAGGATGGCAAACCAGCCGTTCAACAGAGCGGCATCAAGCATTAAACCTCCAATCACGACGCCCGAAAGAATCTCGGGCTTGCCTGAAATGAGCCCCATCACCGAGGTCGCGATGTCCGGCGAGGACGTCGCAACGGCAACGACCACCATGCCGATGAAGTAGTTGGACATGCCGATTTTGCGCGCATACCCGATGAGCGCGTCAACGAAGTAGCTTCCGGAAAACGCCATGATGACCAGCGACGCGAGCAGAATCCCGAGATTGAACAGCAGGGCGTTCATCGGATGACCACGCCCACATGCTGCCGGCTGGCGGCGATGGCGTAGGTGAGCTCGTCGCGGGTGGTGGCGTGAATCGTGTACAGGAGCTCTCCGGCCTTGACGACGTCATTGCGATGCTTGTGCAGGTAAAGCCCCGAACCCCGGTCGGAAGGAGCGCCGGCGCTTTTCGCGATGTGCGCGATGGCGCGGTTGTCCATTTCCACAATCCTGCCGCTTTTCGGCGCGAGCACGTCGAACGTGAGCTTGCTCAGGGGAACGTCTTCGGCGCGGATGATGCGCGGACCGCCTTGCGCCTTGATCATCTCGGCAAACTTCGCGTACGCCTCGCCGGAATCAAGAATCTGTTGCGCGCGGATGTAGCCCTCTCCCAGGGCAGCTTTGCCGCCGATTTCGAGCAGCTTGCCCGCCATGATGAGCGATTTCTCGCGCAAGTCATACGGTCCGCGGCGGTCGTTCGTGAGTACCCAGAGCAAGTCCCGTGCTTCGAGCGCGGGTCCGATGCCGTTGCCGACGGGCTGCGAGCCGTCCGTGATGAGCACCTGCACGTCGATGCCGAGTTTCGCGCCGAGCACGGTGAAGAGGTTCTTCAAGTGCAGCGCGCGCTTTTCATCCGCAACCTTGCCGTTGACGTCAATGGGGATTTCGAGGAGGAGGTTTGTCGCGCCCACGCATTTCTTCTTGGCCATGATGCTCGCCAGCATCTGCCCTTCGGCATCGATGTTCAAGGGGTGCTCAATGGCGATGATTTTGTCGTCGGCTGGAGCCAGGGAAATCGCGCCGCCCCACACCATGAAGCCGCCGATTTGGTACGCGAGCCGCTCCAGCTTTTCCTTGGGCAGCACAACGTTCGTGAGCACCTCGAGCGTGTCTGCCGTGCCTGCAGGGGAGGTGATTGCGCGCGAGCTCGTTTTGGGAATCGTCAGGCCGGCAGCGGCAACAATGGGCACGATGATGGGCGTCGTCCGGTTTCCGGGCACGCCGCCGATGCTGTGCACGTCGAGAATCTGCTTCTTGCGCAGGGACAGGTGCAGTCCGGAGTATGCCATGGATTTGGTGAGCGCGACGACTTCGCGCAGGGACATGCCGTTGACATAATTTCCGGTGATGAATCCGGTCAGCTCGACGTCGGTGAGGTTGTTGAAGACGATGTCCTTGACGATTTCGTTGATTTCGCTGTCCTCGAGTTCCTTGCCGTCGAGCTTTTTGCGGATATATTCTACGCTGACGGGCTTCCGCGCCATGCGGAAGTCAACGGAGTCGCCGTCACGCGCGCGCAGGGCCGCGAGCGTTTCTTCGAAGAGCCCGATATGGCCGATGGGCACTGCTTTTTCGCTCTGGGCGATGTCGAGCACGGCGATGGCTTTCCGGCTTCCTTTCGTGACGAAGAGCCGGTCGTTGGGGTGCAAGTCCATCCGTGAGGCATCCTTTTCGTTGAGAATGACGATCGGCGTCCTGCCGGTCGAGATATCCATGTCCTTGACAATCAATCTCATGCGCTGTTCCTGTGGATTTCCTCGCGCTCGTAGATGTCGAGAAGAGTCTTGAGAAGTCCGAGGATCAGGGGACCGATGACGAAACCGATGAAGCCGAAGATGACGAGTCCGCCCAGGGCCCCCACGAGCACGAGCGCGGGATGCACGCCTGCGCGGTCGCCGATGATTTTGGGCTTGAGGATGTTGTCAATCGTGCTCACCAGCAGTGCGCCCCAGAGGAGCAGCCCGATGCCATTCCACACGACTGCGGGGCTGCCTTCGCTCGCCCCCACGACCATGAGGAAGACGGCTGCGGGAAGCCAGATGGCTGCCGTGCCGACGAACGGGACGAGCGCGAAGAGCGCCATGATGGTGCCCCAGATGATGGGGCTGCCGACACCGAAAATCCAGAAGCCGATGCCGCCGAGCACGCCCTGGACGAGCGCGACGATGAGACTGCCGTACACGACCGCGAACGTGACGTCCTCGATGCGGCGCATGATGTGTTCCTGATGCTTGCGCTGCAGCGGGATGAGGATTCTGCCGCGCTCGACGAGCCGGGGCCCGTCGATAAAGAGGTAGAACGTGAGGAAGAACGTGACGGCGAGATGGACGATGATGGTCGGAAGACTGAGCAGGAAGTCGGAGATGCGCGTCAGGACATACGCCGTGCCCTTGCTGATGGATTCCTGCAGGTACAAGTTCACCTGCGGGTCCGCGAGGATGCGTTTCAACGGAGCCGTGATGGTGCACGCGACGCTCTCGGTGCCTTCCGGACAGGCGACTCCGAAGATGTTTCCCGTCGCGAGCTTCTGCTTCACCACGAGGTAGCCGACGCGCGCGTCCGTGATGATGTTGTCGGCCACGAAAAACACGGGCACGAGCATGAGGAGCACGAGCACCAAGCTCACGATGAGCGACGTGAGCACGGGTTTCTTGATTTTGCCCACGAGCCAGCGGTACACGGGATAGAACGTGTAGGCGAGCACGAAGCTGGAAAGGATGGCGCCCATGAACGGTCGTACGACCAAAAAGCTCAGGTAGAGCGTGAGCGCGAGCAAGCCGAGAAAGAAGTACTTGAAGTAATCCTCCTTTTTACCTGCCATCTTGTTCGCGCTTAAATAGAAGAGTGTATTTAAAGGTTTGTGTGAGGCTCCGAAACCATTTTGAAGCAGAAGCGCGTAGAGAAGGGCATGGGCAGCATGCTGGAAATCAACGACACGCTCAAAATCAGCAAGGAGCGGGGCTTTCCTGCCGAACTCACGCTGGAAGCGCATCTGAAAAAGCCCTTCACGGCACAAGGTTTCGAAAGCAGGGTGTTCGAGTTCTATAATTCGGGATTGCGGAGCTACCACGATGCACCCACGCCCGTCAGGTTGGTGGAAGAAATCGACGGCAAATGGCTCTATTGGGGCCTCGCGCACATCTTCAAGCAAACGCGCGACACCACCATCAACCGCACCTCAGGCAAGTTCACGATTGTCAAGATTTACGACCCCGTCTACCAGAAGCTGGTTACGGAGAATGAGTCTCCCAAGGGGAAAAGTTTCTTCTAAGAAACCTTTTTAAAGCGTCCCCGTTGTTCTCCCGAGCAAGAGCGCGTAGTTTAGCGGTATAACGCCTCGTTGACGTCGAGGAGGTCACCGGTTCGAATCCGGTCGCGCTCATCCAACCCAAAGTCTTTTATAGTCAGTTCTGCTAGGAAAACACCTTGCCCGTCGATTTCGGGAGTGAAGCCATGGGTCGAATCAAGACACAAATGATTAAGCGACTGACGTTCCAGCTGCTGCGCGAGCACCGCGGCGAGTTCAAGCTGTCCTTTGATGAGAACAAGGTCGTTGTCGAACAGCATCTCGGCGTGACGAGCAAGAAAATCCGGAACACGGTTGCCGGTTACGTGACGCGGCAGATGAAGCACCGCGAAGAAGCATAATTCGATTTCTCAGGCACGCACATATTCAGCAAGAACTTGCTGCATGGCCGCCCGCGCGCGGTACAATCGGCTGGCTACCGTCGGAACCGGAATTCCGGTCTCGCATGAAATCTGTCGGTGCGGCTTGTCCTCAGAGACTCCGGCGAGCACCATGCGGAACTCACTCGCGAGTCCTGCGACAGCCCGCTCAATTGCATCGGAAAGTTCTGCAGGAAGTTCCGCGGGTTGAGGCGCGGGCAGTTCGAGCACGGGTGCGAGGTCTTCCACGTGATGGCGTTTCCGGTGCACGTTGATTGACTCGTTGCGCACGATGAATGCGAATAGGGCAGTGGGGTTCTCATCGCGGAGCCGCGCCGCATACGTGAGCAGTTTGACATACGCCTGCTGCACGGCATCTTCTGCGTCATACAGGTTCCCGCACCGCTTGTAGGCGAGACGCACGAAGTTCGCGCGGTTGTTGACGAGAAAATCAATGTTTTCTTGACGCATGACTGGCGAGGCAGATGAGAAGTATAAAAAATAAACGGGCCTACAGGGATTTGAACCCTGATCAATGGGTCCGAAGCCCACCGCACTATCCAAGTTATGCTATAGGCCCAGATAGTAACTCACAGAACTGATTTTGGCTTTATAAAGCTTGGGAGAATCAGGCGCTTCGACCGTAGGGCTCGAGCTTCTTCAACTGCGCCTGGATGTAGTTCCGCGCCTCGGCCTTGAATTCGAGGTAGCTGACGAAGTCCGTCGTCAAGGGCTCGTTCTCGAATTGGGACAAGTCGTCGAGGCATTGTCTCAAGAACCGGCGTGCCGCCACGGGACTCTTTTCCGGAGTCGTCAGCACTTCACTGAAGATGGTTTCCTTTTCTTCGCGGGTAAGGTCGTGCATAGCGCGACAAAAAGCATCCCGCTATTTATATTTTTCTACTAAGAAGTGATTACAAATCAATGCCTGCGCGCGTCGTAACCGTCCTTGGTCTTGCGCACGACAAACGGCCGGGAGACCGGGAACTGTCCTTTCAGGATATCATTTACTTCGACCAGTTTCGCATCGCGCGGCCAGAAGTAGGTATTCTCCTCAAATGGAACCTGGAGCACGCCTTGGTCGTCGGTCTTGGTCAACTTGAGCGGCAGCCAGCCATCCTTGCCGTACGCCCAAACGTCATATTCTTTACCGGGCTTGAAGTCCGGAAGCGCGATGAGCGGGCGCTCTTTAAACTCATACGGGGTGATGGGCTTGTTGATGCCTTGCGCAACCACGACAGGCAATCCCGCCAGCGTGTTGTTGCAGAACGGAGCAAACACGAGCCCTTCCCGGTCTCCGATGCAACCCACTTTCTCAAATGCCACGATGCCTGCTGCAGACGATTTTGCGTGCGCGACGACTTGCCACATGCCGTAATTGAACACGGCGAGCCCGACGTCCTTGTTGCCGCACGCCGCGCCCAGGGTGAACTGCACGCGCGCGGTCGGCGTGCATTTGTCCGTGATGTCCAGTCCGTTTGCGTACGCCTTTGCCAGATGCGGAACGCCGTGCATTGCGTTTTTGAGGTCGTAGCCGTGGATGTCCGTCTTGCCGGGCTCGCCAGCCAGGAAGGAATAGAATTTCTGCGCATTCTCCATCGGCACCCACGTCCACGCGCTGTTGCCGCTGGCGTCCGCCCACCACGGCGTGCGCGCTTCGTAGGCGGGAATGCCTGCGACGCGGAGGAGTTGCGCTCCGAGGATGGCGCGCCCTTCAGGACGATCGCCTGCGCGCGCGATAACACTGAGCCAGGTGGGGCTGTCGGCAGTGCACGGAACCTCGGGCTGCACGAGCTTGGACGTCACGTTTGCGATTTTGGTGATGGCGTCTTCGAGCGAGCGCGTGTTCTTCAGGAACGCCTTGACTGCCTTGAAGAGTTTGGTGCGGCCGCCGCCGTTGTACTCGGTGCTCGCGCGCGGATTGACCACGCCGCGCAGGTAATTGCTCCAATCGTTCTCGGCAAATTCGCGCGCCCACGAGTAGGATGCGAGCACTTGCGCCGCAACCGAGATGTCTTCACGGAAAACGTCAGGACTGATGAGCCGGATGTCTGCGTATTTGTCAACGGTGCCTTTGCCAAGGTCCGTGTGCGTGAATGCATAATTGGGTGTGTTCATGACGGGAATGAACGTGCATGCGAGCGCGAGTTCGGTCGGCGTTGCTTGTGTACCCAATCCGAGGAGAAGGTTCTTGCCGTTGCCGGTCTCGATTGCTTTCAGGAGTTCAGGTGTAATGTGCTTGCCAACGGTCGGAGCCGTCTGTGCTTTCTCAATCAATGCCTTGTACGGGTCTGAGGAGCTCGGCAACGCGCCGCGCTTCACGGGAGGCGTGACGTCCTTGAAGTTGCGTATCGCGCGGATGAATTCTTTCTCAGATGCATCGATGGATTGTAAACTGCGCACGAATTGGTCGTCCTTGTCCAGCCGGAACTGTCCGACAAAGTCCAAGCCGTCGACCGTGATGATGCCATACCAGCCGTTTTCGACATCCTTGTAATAGGCGCCCGCCACGTCAGCGGCAGATTCCATGGCGCCGCGGAAATAGTTTCCGTAACTGTTGGCGTCAATGAGGAGCGGCTCGAGCTTGATGATGTTGGCCGGCACTTCCGGAAAGCGTTTCTTGAGTTCCTTGATGACGGCGTCGTGGATTTTGCCCTCGAGTTTGACTTGCTCTGCGGTGACATCCTGGCGCGGCTGGCTATGGACTGTAGAAGGAAGCGCCAACGCTGCCGCGAGTCCGAGCGTGCGGAGCAGGTTCATCAACGGCAGTAACGCGTCTTCAGCTTAATAATCTTTCTCCAATTACCACTTGCAGGTGACTATCAGCCCCGGGCAAGGTTTATAAGGAGTTCTCCTGACGTAAATGCCATGCCAAAAGACAACGCGAAAAAGAAGGAAAAGACGTTGGGCATTACGGTGAAGAAGCACGAGAACTTCGCCGAATGGTACCCGGAAGTCGTGGTCAAGGCCGAGCTTGCGGACTATTCGCCCATCAAGGGCTGCATGATCATCCGGCCCAACGCGTATGCCGTGTGGGAAAAAATCCAGCAAACATTCAATGCCGCAATCAAGAAGCACGGTGTCAAGAACGCGTACTTTCCGTTGTTCATTCCCGAATCGTTCTTCAAAAAAGAAGCAAAGCACGCCGAAGGTTTCACTCCGGAAGTCGCGTGGATTGGGAACAAGTCTGAGGACGAGGAGCGCGTTGCCGTGCGCCCAACATCCGAAACAATCATTGCGGATTCGTTCAAGAACTGGGTGCGCTCGTGGCGCGACCTGCCGTTGAAAGTCAACCAGTGGTGCAACATTGTTCGCTGGGAAACCAACCAGACGCGATTGTTCCTCCGTACGCGCGAATTCCTCTGGCAGGAAGGGCACTGCATTTACGAAACCGAGGAGCAGTGCGAGAAGGACACGCACATTTTTCTGAACGAATACGTCGAGCTCGTCAAGAACGTGCTTGCGCTGCCTGTCATTCCGGGACGCAAAACCGAGAAAGAGAAGTTCGCGGGCGCGAAGCATACATACACGACCGAAGCGCTGATGCCTGACGGCCGCGCGCTGCAAATCGCGACGTCGCACAATCTTGGGCAGGGGTTCATGACAGTCTTTGGAGTCAAGTTCATCGGCAAGGACGAGCAGGAGAGCACGCCGTGGTACAACTCATGGGGAATCTCGACGCGTACCATCGGCGCCGCGATTATGACGCACGGCGACGACAAGGGCATGGTGATGCCTCCGCGCGTTGCCCCGATTCAAGCCGTCATTGTGCCCATCATTTTCGAGGACTCGAAAGCGCAGGTGTTGGAAGCCGCGCAGAAAATCAAGCGCGACCTGGAATTGCACGGCATCGATGTACACTTGGACGACCGCGACGAGTACAGTCCGGGCTGGAAGTTCAACGAATGGGAATTGAAGGGCGTACCGTTGAGAATCGAGCTCGGTCCCAAGGACTTGGCGCAGCATCAGTGCGTCGTCGCCCGTCGAGATAACGGTACGAAAACCATGGTTCCTTTGGCGAACGTGAAGGACAAGGTCAAGGACACGCTTGAGCAGATGCATCACGACATGTTCAACAAGGCAAAGAAGTTCCTCGAATCAAACGTGACGGAAGCCCACGCGATGGACGCCCTTGTCAAGGGCATCAAGGACCGCAAGATGGTTCTGGTGCCGTTCTGCGGCGGCGCCGGATGTGAGGATTACATCAAGGAAAAGACTGAAGGCGCGACCTCACGCTGCATTCCGTTTGACAGGAAACTGAAGCCCGGTTCGAAGTGCGTCGAGTGCGGCAAGGAAGCGAAGGACCTCGTCTACTTCGCGAAGGCGTACTGATGGAACTCCGGGAAGCGCTGGATATTGTTGCATTTGCAGACACCTTCTCGAAGGACGACGACGTGCTGAAGGTTGCCCAAGAATTCCTGGACACAACGCAGCCAAAACAGACGCTCGCGCATCTTTTGCTCCACTACGTCTTGCGCACGCAGCAGTTGACAGTCGCGTTGAGCCGCCTGAACCGCGGCGAAGCACTTTCTCCCGAGGATGCATTGTCCGCGCAAATCAAGAAGTCCATAACGCTCGAAATCACCAAAAGGGAATTGGAGCTTGCAATGAATTCAACCGATTTGGCAAAGGAGCTGGCGATTGTACGTTCAGAAATCATCCGGCTGGCGTCCACGAAGCTGCAACCACTCATCACGATGATTCAAGGCGCGAAGAAGTATCGCGGGCTCTCGTAGGCATGCTCTTAGGGAGTACAGCCCAAGAGTTGTGTAGCGTCGATATTCTCCGCCTGTGTCGTTGAATTCCTTGCTCTTCTACCCCGGCAGTTTTGAGGCGTCGTTTACT